>CAZCGI010000147.1:1967-5326 GCA_964498145.1 uncultured Syntrophaceae bacterium | reverse complement strand
AAAGATGGCTTCTCGCCGGTCCGGGATTATCGTATAGCCTTTGTCATATTCCCCTCGTCCAATACCTTGGATGGATACTTTGCGAGCCGAACTTTCTCTGACGCCCGACTCAATCTGATTTATAATTTCCAGAGGATCTTCCGTCCTCGGGTTATCCGATGTGATGATTGCCAGGTCACTCAGATCGGATGCGGCCTTACCCATCAGGGGGCGCTTTCCGCGATCGCGATCGCCACCGCAACCGAATACGGTAATGATGTTGTGTGTTTTAAACAGGACCAGATTTTCCAGAACATTTCGAAGCGCATCGTCCGTATGAGCATAATCGACAAACACCGCAGGTTCCTCGTCCCGACTTACCTTCTGAAAACGGCCGGGCACATTTCGGAGTTGTTCTATTCCCCGGTTTATCACGTCCGGTGATATTTCCAACTTTACTGCTACCGCTACTGAGGCAAGGATGTTATAGAGATTGAACTTACCGATCAGCGCAGACGATACAGAAAAGTTTCCGTTCGATGTTGTAACGTCTGCTTGTATTCCCGTAAGCGAAAGATCGAAGTGTCCTGATGATACGGTGCACTCCCGATGAATCCCGAAAGTTGTGGCGGATACTTCTGTTTCCCGTATCATCTGTCGCCCCCACGGATCATCTCCATTAATGATCATTTTTCTTCCATCCTTGAGGATCTCCCGGAAGTATCGTCTTTTTGCAATATAATATTTTTCGATGGTATGGTGGTAATCAAGATGATCCTGGGAAAGATTCGTAAAGATTCCATAATCATACTCACAGTCATCGACCCGGCCCTGGTCAAGGGCATGAGATGATACTTCCATGACAACATGCGTCACCCCTGCATCGACCATCTGCCTGAACATCTGTTGCAGGTCAATCGATTCGGGAGTTGTGATGGATGATTCATGAATTTCATCTCCATACCGGGAATTTATGGTACCGACCACGCCGACGGATATTCCGGCCGTCTTCAAAATCGATTCCAACAAATAACTGACAGTGGTTTTTCCGTTGGTCCCCGTTATTCCTATCAGACAGAGCTCAGCCGTGGGATTTCCGAAGAAATTGCGGCCCAGTCTCCCCAGTGCCCGTCGACTGTTTTTCACTTTTACGTAAACAACATTCGGCTGAAAGGTAATATCGTGTTCGTAAATGATACAGGCGGCACCCTGTTTGATGGCCTGATCGATATACTGATGACCGTCATACTTAAGTCCGGAAATGGCAACAAAAAGCGATCGATCCTGGCATTTCCTCGAATCGTAACAGACATCAGACACATCACCGTTCGCCACTCCCGCAACGGATACAATATCAAGCCCTTGTAATAAATAATTCAATTCCACGATGAATCCTCTTACTGAGCCGGGCGGAATAACACGGCACACATCGCATGATCGGCACAATGTGCACCGGGTGCCGGTTTTTGCCTCACTGCCCAGCCACTTCCCGTTAACCTTACATCAAGATTTCGTTCCCTGGCAATTCTAACGACTTCACCCATGGTCTTTCCGGTAAAGTCGGGAATACGCAATTTTTCATCATCAGTCTTCTCTAGTATCATTTCTTCAACGGAAGCTTTCTTGATTTCCATATCCCCCTGTTCGGTGGCGTATTCCTGCTCGCCGATCCCATTGTCGAAACACCTGATAATCTGCTGTGCCACTTCTCGGAAGACGGGAGCTGCTGCCTGTCCACCCCATCGCTTGGTTGGGGGTTCGTCGAGAACGATCAGCACGGTCATGCACGGATCATTCGCCGGGAAAAAACCAACAAATGATGTATTAACTTTTTCGGATGAATATCGTCCTTCCGCAAAGTCATATTTCTGTGCCGTCCCTGTTTTGCCGGCAACGGGAATATTGAATATCTGCGCGTTCTGGCCCGTCCCGTCCTCATCGCCGACGACGCCGGTCAAATAAGATGTTACCCTGCGAGCAGTTTCTGCCGACACGGCACGCCCCATTTCCGAAGGAGCAAATTCATGTATTACCTGCCCCTTATTATCAACGATTCCCCTGACGACCTGCGGTCGCATGATCACCCCATTATTAGCAATTCCTGATAGAGCCGCTGTCATCTGAATTGCCGTAACCGATACACCCTGACCGAAAGCAATCGTTGCAAGATCGACGTCGGTCCACTGCTCCGGCGGCCTCATGAGCCCTGACGCTTCTCCCGGCAGATCAATGGCAGTTTTGGAAGCAAATCCGAATTGTTTCATGCGCCGGTACAGTCTTTCTTTTCCCAATTTTTCGGCGATCTTGGCAGAACCGATATTGCTTGAATATTTGAGGATATCCCGTAGGGTCAATTCACGGTATTTTTTGTACTCCGCCTCGCGAATAACCTTTCTCCCCACGGTATATCGACCGTTTTCACAATCAATAAGTTCGTCCGCGCTGACAACACCTTCGTCGAGGGCTGCGGCGACAACAAACGGTTTGAATATGGAACCGGGGTCGAAACAATCACCGATGGCTCTATTTTTTCTTAGCTCTTTAGAATACTTATAAAAAACGGTGGGATTGAAATCGGGTTCACAGGCCATTGCAAGAATTTCTCCGGTACGGGGATCCATGACAATGGCCATGCCTTTGTGAGCCCCGGTCTCTTCGAGGGCTCCATGCAACTGGGTCTCCACGACATGTTGAATTCGACTGTCGATGGTCAGAATCAGATGATGATTCTGCTTGCCATCAGCGCTACCTCCACGTTCATCCATGCAGAATTGATTACCACGGGCATCTCTCCCCCATGATATCTTCCGTGCCACCTGCTTCAGATATTCATCATACTTGAATTCCAGACCTTCAAGCCCGTTTGCATCCGTTCCGACAAATCCCAGCACATGACTCGCTAACCCTTTGTTCGTATAAAAACGTTTCGGTTCCCTGATTAACTGTATGCCGGAAATATTCAGAGCACGGATCCGTTGTGACTGGTCCGGTGATATTTTTCGTGCAATCCAGCAGAAGCCTTTGTGTTTTTTAATTTTTGCCCGTAACGTTTTCTTTCTTATTTTTAAAATTCTCGCCAGTTCTCGAGCAGTATTGTCATAATCTTTTATCAGTGCGGTATTAATACCGACCGAATCGACCATGATACTCGCCGCCAGTACCCTTCCATTCCGATCGAATATTTTTCCCCGTTCGGTGTGTAATTCGAGAGCATCCCTATGTTGTCGTTCTGCTCGTGACTTCAAGGCTTCGCCGGAAAGAATCTGAAGCTGATAAGCACGTGATACCAAAGCAACAAACAGCACGACAAAAAAAACAAGTGCTGTTTTTGTTCTGATTCTTAAATATTTTCTCGATTCACCCGTCATCGTAAGACAATC
>CAZCGI010000147.1:0-1957 GCA_964498145.1 uncultured Syntrophaceae bacterium | reverse complement strand
CACCTGATCTCTTTCCGGATATTCCATACCTAGCTTTTTTCGTGCATAATCTTCAATTCTGGCCGGTGACTTCAATCGTTCGATTTCGATTTTTAATTTGCTGTTTTCCTCAAAGAGTTGCTCTCGTACCTTAATGGCCTCAGCCATTTCATAGTTCACTTCAGTAATCTGAATGTGACACCAGACATAAACGAGAACGACAACCATGACGACGAATGAAACGTAGACCAGGGATGAATATTTCATTCCCTTTCCTTCTTCCGACCTTTTCAGCGCTCTTTTTCTCATTTGTGCCATGCTAAATCCTCTCAGCCGTCCGCAACCGCGCACTTCTGGACCGCGGATTTACATCAATTTCATCCTGACTCGGTTTTACCGGTTTTTTCGTTATCACCGTAACTTTTCTTTCCTTGTTACAGACACATTGCGGAAACATGGGTGGACATACACACCCTTTTTCCCATTCACGAAATGTATTTTTAACGATTCGGTCTTCGAGGGAGTGAAATGAAATTACGGAAAATCTCCCACCGATGGCAAGTTGTTCGATTCCATCATCAAGTGCCCGACGAAGGCTGGACAGTTCATCATTCACAGCAATTCTGAGCGCCTGAAACGTCTTCGTGGCCGGATGGATTCGCTCTTTCATGCGACTACCTTTCACCGCATCAACAACAATAGCGGCAAGTTCTCCTGTCGTCATAATAGGATTTATATTCCTTCGAACTGCAATGCCTCTCACTATTTTTCTCGCCCTGAATTCTTCCCCATACTCCCGGATAATTATCTCAAGCTCCCTCTCCGGAAGATTGTTTACCAGTTCATAAGCACTTACCGGATTCTCTCGATCCATCCGCATATCGAGCGGAGCATCGGCGGAAAAGCTGAATCCCCGGTCCGCCGTCTTCAGTTGATGAGAAGAAACACCGAGATCCAGCAGAATTCCGTCAACTTTTTCAATATTCAGTGATTCCAGAATCGATTTTATGTCGGCGAAACTTCCCTTAACCAAGACCGCCCGGTCACCGAAACTTTCCAATCGTTCTCGAGAGGCCCGAATAGCGGCGTCGTCCTTATCAATACCGATAAGAACCCCATCAGGACGGGTCTCATGTAAGATACCGAATGCATGACCGCCTCCCCCAACCGTTCCGTCCACATATATGCCCCCGGGCTTGCACGCCAGAAAATGAAGAACCTCCCGTAATAAAACCGACGTGTGAAAGGTTGTCTCCATATTTCTCCAGTTTCATATCCACACAAAGAAAGCTTCTCATGCGGCAAAGCCGCAACGATCAATATTCAAAGGCTCATGGTTCAAGTCCGAAATTGAGACCTAATAGTCTGTTTTTTACCTTTAAGCCCTTCTTCAGCCTTTCGGCGTTATCATCCATTGTCCTGTCAAACTGACGGCAACCTCCGCGCATAAACGCAGCTGATGGGGATAACTTCCTTAAATCCCCAGATCAGCCATGTAATCACTGTAAAGTTCGACGTCCTGGCTAGACCGTGTCAGTTCTTCTTCAAAGCGTTCCCGATTCCATATTTCTATGCTCCTGCCCATCCCGGCCAGAACGATATCTTTTTCGAGCCGTCCGTATTCTCTGAGGGCGGGGGGAATCAGAACTCTTTTTTGTGAATCGAATGTACAGTCAACGGCCCCTGACATAAAAAGCCGCTGAAATGCTCTCACTTCTTTACGAATGATTGATTGCTGAAAAATCTTTTCTTCAATTACTGTCCATTCAGCATAGGGGAAAACGAGAAGATAACCATCCCAGTTTGTTATGACCATTCTGTTGTCATATTTCTCCGTAAAGATTTCACGGAGCTTGGCGGGAAAAATAATTCTGCCCTTCTCGTCTATCGTGTGGTAATATCTGCCTCGAAATACTGACAAAAGATGTCCCCTCCACAATCATCCACTTTTCTCCACCTATGGGTGACTATAAAGAGG
>CAZCGI010000146.1:0-5328 GCA_964498145.1 uncultured Syntrophaceae bacterium | reverse complement strand
CCTGCCCCGTGGAAATCAGCGAAGCTGACCCGCGAACGCGGGTTCCACCGGGGTGCTCCTTGCGCCTTTTTCCTACTCCCTGCACCCTGTTTATTTCACTTACCACTAACCACTTATCACTTATAACACTTCTCCCACACCTTAACTCTTCGGCGTTTCTTTTATTTCAAATAAATTGCCATCGAAATCCTTGACAAAAACCATAATGTCATCGCCACGGGGTATCCTTCTTACTTCCAGATCCTGTGCTTCGCAGGTGTCGGCAAAGTGTCTTTTGTCATCAACCTCCAGACAGAGGTGGGCATAGATGTCAGACTTTGGAGCGGCAATGCCGGTGACAAACACTTCGATGGCAAAATGTTCGTTCCCGTACAAAAAAACCTCACACTCATCGGATATGCCGAAAATCTGTTGTGCCAGTTCGCCGCCAAGGGGTATGGTTTTGATCAGTGACAGACCAAGAATCGTTTCATAGAACTGCTCTGCCCGCTTTCGACTGCTGCAAACAACAGCCACATGATGCTGTTTCATTCTTCCACTCCTAACTTCTTAAAAAAGAACCATGATCGTATCATAAATCATTGTCCTCGCAATTTATTATCCGTAGCTTACGCGGCATCGTGCCACAAGTTCATCCATTTTTATAATTGCCTCATCGACTGTCTCCACCGGATAATATTCTCCGGCTTCGGGAAGCTCGAACCGAGGACAGTTCAGGCCGATAACCGCCGTCCCGCTTTTGAGAGCAATTGCAATCTCCGACAGCGTGCCGGCGCTCCCCGATAACGCCACGATAAGGTACGGGGTCTTAGCATTAATGATGTTCCGGGCGTCATACATCCCCGTATAAATGGGAATATCTACGAATTCGTTGGGATAGCCGTTCAATGGGAGATTTTTTTCACTTGGCAACATGGCGATGACGAGACCTCCGCCGTGATAGGCTCCCTCAGATGCTGCTTTCATGACACCTCGGCCTCCGCCGGTAAGGAGAACATGCCCCCGCTCCGCAACGGCCTTCCCCAACGTGAAGGCATCATTCACTGCCGGAGAACCGTCGTGGTGACTCCCCATGATACCGATGATTATCGGTTTTCGCCTGACCGATATATAATGCATTCTTTAAATATCCTTTCGTCGATGAGTGTCAATCCCACATGATACAGTTCATTGAAAATCACATATGAGAAACCACATCAGCGGATAAGCTCGTAAGCTGATGAGTTCTTAAGCTCGTGAGTTCATAAGCTGTTGAGCTCTTAAGCTGTTAATATTGCCTTTATCCTTGAACCTTGTTCCTTGCTTTTCCCTGGAACCTGAAACCTGTCTTTTCACCCCTCACACCTTACTCCTCACATCGTTGACCTTGGACCTTGTTCCTTGATCCTCTTTGTTCCGGCAACTGCTTCTCAAGACGGTTTATCCTGAAATCCAGCAGCATATCGATAAATCTTGTATTTTTAATGGGATTCTGCAGCATGCCGAACAGGTGGGTTTCACATGAGCAGTCTGATGAGCCGAATCCCGGCACTGACCAGTCGGCAATCGAATTGACGGCTGCAGCCAGATCATGTTCGAGAGACGTGCTTGACCGCACGGGGAGAGCGATACATCGATCGGCATGTTCTCGCAGATAATCAATATGCCAGTAAAAAGTCTTCCTCTTTCTCAAATGGCGCTCTATCCGCTGTGTGAGGTTTTTCCGTGCCGAGCCGATATAGAAATAGTAGCCTTTCCGAAAATGAACCCTTCCCTGTTTTCCCACCACTATGGAAATGTCCTCCGGTAGATGGAGCATGATCAGATAACTTCCCCTGTCCTGAACCTCGCTTTCTATCAGGTCCCATGGTATTGAAAGCTCCCGGACCTGAGACGATAATGAAAGCGAATCGTTCCATTCGACGGCGATCGCCTTCAGCGAGACATCACGGCGTGATTCCCAGACGGTGCGTGCAAAGTCAAAATCCGTATGATAATCAGGGATAAACCAGCGGGACCTATTCCAGTGACACAGAAACACCACTGCTGTTTCCGTTCCCGCGCGTGAAAGTTCCGCCAGTTCTCTCAGGTGCTTCCTTCCCCGTGCGGTTATGGCATCGGGAAACATGGCGATGGTATTACCGAAGAGGGTACACGATTTGACTTCGAGCAGAAGCGGCCGGCCATTGTTCTTGAGAAGAAAATCGAAACGGCTGCGGCCGATCGTGGCTTCCGGCTTGACGATCTCGACGGTTTCCAACCCTGGGATGGATCCCTGTTCGATAAGCCATTTGACCGCATCGTTTGTTCGATGGGTATGAAGGACAATCGGCGTTTTGTCTCGTTCAACCGCAACGGCAGTGTATCTTGTTTTTCGGTTGGTACTTTCCTTTTGTTCAGTGAGATACACTGTTCTATCAGGCAGGAGCAGTTCCCAGAGACGGCCGGGGTTGGGAAGATGGGCCGTTACGATAGAACCGTCAATCATGCACTCTATGGCGAATCGATTCAGCCGTTTAATAAAAAGCCCTTTCTTCGCCTTGGGGAAAAGGGACAACGAGGAATATGATGTTGTTTCCATAGCACCCTGGTTTTTCCGAAGGTGGTGGACGGTCATTCAACATCACTGCCCAAAGAAACACGGGACAATTCTCATCATGCCCGTCCGGATATTAGTTCGGAACGATGAGGTCGAGATTTTTACTGTTTCATTCTTAAATAAAAAACTTTAATGACGATTATTCTTTTCCAAGAAGAATATTTTTGATTTTATCGTGAATGATCTGCGACGCGAAGGCGCTTCCCGAAACTCCGACACGAACAGCCACCTGGGTTATATTCTTTTCCTGATATTCCACGGTTATGCGAGTCTCTTCGTCTAATGTCATGCCGGTAAGGGTACCCTTCGAGATCTTCTTGTCTTCTGTGATATCCTGTACATTTAATTGTCTCAATGCCTTGACAGTTGCATGCCATACTCTTTCGAAGTCGGCGTGATAGTTCGTTCTCAGAATCCCATCGGTATAAAAAAACCCTTCGGACTTAACTCCCATCACTGTATCCCCAACCTGGATCGCACAGCCCACTGACAAGATGATGGAGATGGCAATGATCGAACCAGTGAGTATTTTCTTAAGCATGTGATTCCTCCTTTTAGTTGTTGGATGAAGTTTAAAGTTTCACGGGACAAGTTTCAAGTTTTATATTTAATGTGGCGGAAGATGAAGGCGCAGGGTAAAGGGCACAGGGCAAAAGCAAGGAACAAGGTTCAAGGATAAAGGATAAAGGCAATATGTACCAGCTTAAGAACTTATCAGCTTACCAGCTTAAGAGCTCATGAGCTGACTTTGTTTCCAATTCCCGAATTATCATCCCCCACTTGCTGAGTCTTCGCACTTTTTCCTTTGCTATTTTATTTCCTTAGGCAAAACGAAGATAAAGCGCCTGGAGAACTGCCCATACCAGAATGATGCCAGTGAGCCCGATGCACCCCCATGCCAGTATCCGATGCATCAGGGTTTCCCGTTTCTTCTCGTCATATCCAAGTAGGAATCCTGCGGAAATTCCCGCAAGGAGTCCACCCCCGTGGGCCCAGTTATTGATTCCCGGAAAGAAAAATCCGAAAAGGACCAGTCCGATGACCCATCCCAGAGTTTGTTTATAAATTGCTTCTCCGTAGTATCCGCCACGGCTTTTACCGTAAAACAAAATAGCACCGATCAGCCCGCAGACACTTGCCGATGCCCCGATGGTAAAGGAAATGCCGGCAAGATACGAAACGAAAAACCCGAAAATTCCCGTTATCGTATAGATAATAAAAAACCTGTTCATGCCATATTCAGATATGACAAACGGACCGAGCTGCCGGAGAGCAATCATGTTAAATAAGATATGAAGGATTCCGCCATGCAGGTATGATGCAGACACCAGGGTCCACCACCGGTGGAACTGATCAATAGGCAACGTTCCCGTCGCGCCGATAATGAGGAGGCTTCTACTCGATGGAGAGAGGAACGTAAACGGATTAGATGAAAACCCCAGAGATGTTGGATTTAACAGGATCGACAGAATAAAGAACGCCACGTTTGTATAAATGATATAGGTGATCATATCATGGGGATTGTTCAACAGCCTGACCGCAAAGCTCCTTTTCCACCGCGCTCTCGGTTTTGAAAGCCCGCAGTAGGGACACTTCGGCTCATCGATACTGATGAGCTTCCGACAGTTTGGACAAAGCATTGAATTCTTATCGAGGCGGCCCATAGCACATCTATCCGTTCTATTTATTATTGTGCCGGTTTCGACAAATCAGAGCTGCAAAAATCTCATCATCAAGGGAATCGCCACGAACGTTCCGACGGCGCTTCCAAGGTTAACAAAAACAACCAGCAGCAATATACGGGTTATCTTATTATGCCAGAATCCACGCACGGTAGCGATGTCATCTTTCAAATCGATAAAATCTTTTACCTGCGGTTTCCGCAGCGACACCTCCACCAGACCGGCAACCCATCCCGCAGCCACCATGGGATTGAGAGAGGTAAAGGGAGCCGCTGCTACCGACGCAACAATGGTAATGGGATGGGCAAGGACAATGAGGGCGCCTATGCCCGCAAGGACGCCGTTGACGGCAAACCACCATTTGATCATATTCAGGCTGGCCTCGGCACCGGAATTATAAAATCCTGCAATGATGATTGCAATCACCCCCAGTGTAATCCCCCATCCAAAAAAACGTCCCCAGATTCCCTTCGGTGGAACCGCAAGAATGGGAGTAACGTCTATATGTTTTCCTATCTGCTTGAGTATCCCGGGAACATGCCCCGCTCCCACAACGGCAACGATCTTGGAACCGGGTGCACCGGTGATGGCGTGGGCCAGATAAGTATCCCGTTCGTCGATAAGGGTAACCTTGACTTCAGGGACCTTTTTGCCAAACGTCTGCAAGGCAAGTTCGAGGGCATCGTGTTCTTTGAGCTTTTCGACGTCTTCTTCCGTAATGTCATCGCTGTAGAAGAGTGAGAGAAGAATTTCTCCCATGATTCTGATTTTGCTGAAGAACTTCATTGTTCTCCATGTGCGGGTCATGGTCGTACGAATGTCCCGATCAGCGAGAACGACTTCGGCACCGATTGCTTCCGCTTTCGTGATAGCCCGCCTCATTTCTTCGCCGGGATTGATGCCGAATTTTTCAGCGAGCTTTTTTTGAAATGAAGCCATCAGGAGCTGCGCTAGCAGTTGGGACGTCCGTTTTTCCTTGATGACCTTAAAAATATCGGTTTTTTCCCATGAATCCTTCTGTCTGATCGCGTCATATCGGGATGTGCACAGTTCCACGCAGACAGTATC
>CAZCGI010000145.1:0-5335 GCA_964498145.1 uncultured Syntrophaceae bacterium | reverse complement strand
GTGATTGAACGGGAAAAAAAAGAGATAACCGGAAATTTCCCTTTTCCGCTCTTTGCGAAGCCGGTTGCCGAAGGGACATCAAAAGGTATTAATGCTGCCTCCAAGATACTGAATACCAGTCAGTTGACAGAAGTGTGCAATAGACTGCTGCGTAAATTCAGACAACCTGTCCTGGTTGAAACATACCTTCCCGGTAGAGAATTTACCGTCGGCATTGTCGGTTCTGGCAGACAGGCACGCGTCATTGGTGTGATGGAAGTTATCTTAAAGGATAAGGCCGAGATTGGTGTCTATTCTTACACAAACAAAGAACGATGCGAAGAACTGGTGGAATATCGTATAGCCGATGATATAACAGCACGCAGAACTGAAAAACTTGCACTCGCCGTTTGGCATGGACTCGGCTGTAAAGATGCCGGTCGTATCGATTTCAGAGTCGATAAAAAAGGACTGCCCAATTTTATTGAGGTAAACCCGCTCGCGGGATTGCATCCCGAGCATTCGGATCTCTGTATAATTGCTTCAAAGGTTGGCATGACATATCAAGAATTAATAGAATCGATACTTTCATCAACATTTGAGCGATATCCGGAATTGAAAAGTCTTCATCAGGTGGCTCATGGATAAGATAACGGCAGGAATCGTACATAATGTTCCGTCTCTCCATGAATCGGCTTTTTCGAAATCATCGGAAGACGTTATGAGCCAGGTTGAAGCCATTGAGTATGCCTTGAAACGACTGGGGCACAAAACACGGTGCATTCCCTTTACAAGAAATGTGGCCCCTGTCATCACTGCTTTGCAGGAAGAAAACATTGATGTCGTCTTCAATATGTGCGAAACTGTGGATGAAAATCCCGCATATGCGGCGCATCCCGCAGCGGTACTTGAACTGCTCGGTATACCGTTTTCGGGTTCTCCATCGCCGACACTCATGACAACGACAGATAAAGTTATGACTAAGCGTCTCCTCAGAGGAAGGGGGATCAAGACACCCAATTATCTTATTTATACCGGATCGGAGCATTTCAATACGGCTTATCTTAAATTTCCCGTGATCGTAAAGCCGCGATATGAAGATGCAAGTATCGGTATCGATCAGGAATCCGTTTTTGAAAATGAGAAAGCATTGAAGGCAGGGTTAAGAGGATTTTATGAGCGGTTTGGCTCTCTACTGGTAGAAGAATACATCGACGGCAGAGAATTTAATGTCTCTATATTCGGATATCCCGAGGCACGGGTTATGCCGATAGCCGAAATCGATTTTTCCAGGTTTCCTGAAAATCTTTATACTATTGTCGGGTACAAAGCAAAATGGGACGAAAAATCTTTCGAATATCATAACACTCCAAGAATTTTTTCGCCGAAAATGTCTCAATCCATGCTGTGGGAAATTGAGCGGGTGGCCCTGGACTGCTTTCATTTCTTTATGTTGCGTGACTACGGTAGAATCGATATGAGAGTTGACGATTACGGCAAAGTATATGTTCTCGAAGTCAATGCCAATCCCTGTTTAAGTCCGGATGCGGGATTTCCCTCAGCCCTGGAGCACGCAGGTATAACGTTCAGGACCATGGTGCAATCATTTATTAATTTTATGACACAGAGATCTTCCTATGCTAATCAGACGGTGCGTTCCACTGGACAGAAGTAAAATTCTGCACATCCTTAAGGCAACAAGGGCGTTTAACAATAAGGAGATTCTTGTAGCGTTGGAAGTATTCGATGATGCTTTCAAGTTCAAGGATGGTGATGATTATACTCTTGTCTGTGCCCTTGACAATGCGGAGAATTTGACCGGCTACATATGTTTCGGTTCCATTCCCATGACCGATACAAGTTATGATCTTTACTGGATTGCCGTCGATCCAATGTACGAAAAGAAAGGCATCGGGAGTGAACTCATTACTTATGCGGAAGCAATGATTGCTCAGCAGGGAGGTCGGCAGATCTTTATCGAGACATCATCTACCCAACCATATGAAAAGGCTCGATCTTTTTATAGAAAGCATGGCTATGAAATCGTATCGATTCTGGAAGATTTTTATCGGATCGGAGATGATAAATTAACGTATGTAAAGAAAATTTCAAATGGTAAAAAAAATGAGCCTTAGATAAAAGGTCTCTGGATGCTAATTCTGAAACAGCTTGGTAAAAAGATCCGGAAATGCGGTTGATGAATCCGGAGGAGCGAAGCGCACTGACGTGGAAAAAGGTAGAGTCGGTTACCACATTTGGAGTCTTTCGACGTTGCGGGATTATGCCGTCAAATATAAATAAATCAGAAACTACAATCCCGGAGAGGGGCAGATGGTTAAAGACAGGATGATTCAATGTATTCAGTGCGGCAAACCTTTTGTGTTTACCGCCGCTGAGCAGGAGCGGTTTCTCTCACGGGGCTTTGATGCCCCCCGGCGTTGTTACGATTGCAGGAAAAAGAAAGCAAAGCTCGGCAACGGTAATGACGACGATAATGTGTGGATGAAAAAAGAAAAGCCAGCCATGAGAAAACGGCGTCCGCACGGTCAGGAAGAAATCTGGGAGTAATCAGAAAGGCATTCCGTAAATAATAATCCGTATAATCGTCGACGATTCCATAAAAGTCGGATAGTATATAAATTCATTCCTGCAAGTCTTTTATGCCGGTGAACATTGATTTTAAGCGGATTCTCGCCTATAATTGCAGCAAATACTTTGCAACTTACTGTTTTGGTTGCATAACGTACCGGTAAGTGTTACGCCTGTTATCAGGTGCACAACGACAACTTTCCTATTCAGTATGACCTGCCGATTCTATAAAGTGTCATCCCTGCGTTGTGTATGTTTTAGCATGTGAAATGATCTGTAAAGGATGAGAAAGGAAAACGTGTAATGATCCATATCACATGCAACGATGACTATGATTTCAATGCATTGTTAAACAAGGAATGGCTTGAGACCGACGGGTGCGGCGGCTATGCGTCAAGCACCCTTCTGCATTGTCATACCCGAAAGTATCACGGTTTGTTTGTTGTCAATTGTGACAATCCCGGTGGTAGATATGTGCTGCTTTCAAAATGTGAAGATTTCATAGTTATCGATAATCGGAACGTTCACTTGTCAATTCACAAATATCCCATGGTCTATTATCCTGGTGAATACCATTACCTGAATCGATTTGACCTCGATGTATGTCCCCGATTTGTATATCGGATCGACAACGTTATTATCGTTAAGGAATTAATGTGTGTACACGAGGAAAACACTCTTCTCATACGTTATTATGTTGAGCAAGCTCCCGCTGCGGTTACACTTCAAGTAAAACCGCTGTGGGCGTATCGTGACATCCACTCGCTTTCCCTGGAAAATGAATATGTTAAAGATGAAACAACTGTCAATTCAAACGGCTTTTCGATCGAACCTTATGATGGTATGCCGAGAGTTTTTGTGCGGACAAACAGAGACAGTCAATTTACAGAAGTGTTCCAGTGGTATCGAAATTTTGAATATCTTACGGAACGGGATCGGGGATTTTCATACCAGGAAGATCTCTTTGCCGTCGGCATGTTCGATTGCCTGATTCCTGCCGGTGGAGACATAATTTTTCGTATATCTCTTCGGGAAGATAAACGGCAAATTACGGATCAATGGGAAGAGGAACTCACTCGAAGAACTAGGATCAGGGAGAGGGATATAAAAGATTGCCCTGCCGACGACGCCAAGGAACCTCGGCTCCGCACGGCGGCACGGGACTTTGTTATTCGGAACCGAAGAAATAAGCTTTCAATTATCGCAGGCTATCACTGGTTCTACGAATGGGGAAGAGATGCATTAATAAGCCTACCCGGACTGACATTGTACACCAACAGGATCAATGAGGGGATTGAGATCCTGAAAAACATTGCCGAAGTAAGGCGAAACGGTCTTATTCCGAATAATATTTCGGAGAAAGAAGAGACCGGTGCCTATAATTCGGTCGACGCCTCTCTCTGGTATTTCTGGTGTCTTCAGGAATTACTTAAAATATCAGGTGATCCCGAAATGATCATGAAAGAGTTCTGGCCGGTCATGATTGATATGGCTGTACATTACTACTCAGGAACAGCTTCGAATGTTTCAACCCGTCCGGATGGACTGCTCGATGTGGGCAGTGCAACAACGCAGCTTACTTGGATGGATGCAACAGTCAACAATGTACCGGTAACGCCGAGATACGGGTGTCCCGTTGAGATCAATGCACTGTGGTATAATGCGCTCTGTTTTGTCCGTCACATGGCTCGCGAGTTCGGCAAAGACATACCGTTTGATATCGACGGATCGATCGAAAACATACGCCGAGCCTTCGAAATGCATTTCTGGTTTTCTGAAAAAGAGTATCTTTCCGATACATGGATGCCGGGTGAAGATGCACAAGATCTCTCTGTTCGTCCCAATCAGATCTTTGCGATATCGCTGCAGTTTCCTGTTGTGGACGATATGAACAAAGTGAGAGGTATCCTGCGGACAGTATCGGCAGAACTGATGACGCCATATGGACTCCGAACCTTGTCGCCCAAAGACTCCCGTTACCGGGGAAGGTATGCCGGACCGCCGTCGGATCGTGACGCCGCATATCATCAGGGAACCGTCTGGCCGTGGCTGATCGGACATTACGGGGAGGCGCTCATGAAGACAGAGAAGGAAGAACCATCGGCAATGACAGTGCTCGACGATGTCGTCAATCATTTGGAAGCACATCTGTATGATGCGGGGATCGGGTCAGTGTCTGAAATATTCAGTGGGAATCCTCCTCATGAGGCATGTGGTTGTATTGCGCAAGCATGGAGTATTGCCGAGTTAATCAGGTTAAAAGCCCTCATGCGAGGTTCAAAATGAAGGTACTCATGTTCGGCTGGGAATTCCCTCCCTTTATAAGTGGGGGCTTGGGTACGGCGTGCTACGGGATAACAGAAGGATTGACCGAGCATGATGTTGACGTTGTTTTTGTAGTCCCGAGAATGAAGGGAAGGAGAGAAAAGAGCTCTGCCAGAATGATTGATGGGTCGAAGGTTCGATTATCGGAAGGCGATTCTCAAAAAATAATTGATAGTCTGCACATTCAACCGGTCGACGCATTTTTGATACCTTACATGACTGAGGCGTCATACCGTGAAGCACTGAAAAAGTCGGTAGCGGTCCAAAATGAAGATGATAGTGAAGGTGAAGAAAAAGAAAATAAACCATGGACTCACTATGGACCGGATTTGTATGCTGAAGTTTTTAGATATGGGAAAATCGCCCGTTACATTGCCAAAAAGGAATCGTTCGATGTTATACATGTGCATGATTGGATGACAATTCCGGCGGGAATAGAATC
>CAZCGI010000144.1:0-5396 GCA_964498145.1 uncultured Syntrophaceae bacterium | reverse complement strand
CCAGGAATTCCTTCCACCATGCAATAATGCCGATAAGTCCCAAAACTGCAGCCACAACACCGCCAATCAACACCTGCATATTGTACAACCTCCTTTAAAAAATTTTAGGTTTCATTAGTCAGTGAGAATACTCAATAAGCATGCGATTTATAATCTTACTGCACGCAGAATCCATTGCTAACATAAAAAATGTATCGAGGCAAGTTGAAAATTGAGAAAATAATGCTTGCGAAATCAAGCTTGTTCCATTAGTTTACTAGATTACACAAAAAAGATATTACGTGGTTGATTCGATAGCAGTGAGTGGTCATAATCAAGGCAATCGGGTCCGTGTATGGAAAGAGGAATGTGTATGGTAGAAATAGATTTCGATAAGGGTAACGGACTGTTGCCGGCGATAGTCCAGGAGTATGAAACAAAAGAAGTATTGATGCTTGCTTACATGAACCATCAATCGTGGCTGCACACCCTGGAAACGGGGAAGGCAACGTTCTGGAGCAGATCAAGAAATGCGCTATGGGTAAAGGGAGAAACCTCAGGACACGTTCAAAACGTCAAAGAAATAAGAATCGATTGTGATTCCGATACAATACTGCTACTCGTTGATCAGATCGGAGGGGCAGCGTGCCACACCGGTCATAGATCATGTTTCTATCGGCGTTTGTCGGGAGGAAAACTCGAAACTATTGGGGAGAAAGTATTTGTTCCGGAGGATGTATATCAAAAATGAATAAGTTGCGGTTGGGAATACCAAAGGGGAGTCTCGAAGAGAACACAATAGAACTTTTTAAACGTGCGGGATGGCGTATATCATATAACAGCCGAAGTTATTTTCCTGATATTGATGACGAAGAAATATCATGCTCCCTTGTGAGAGCGCAAGAAATGTCCATATATATTGAGGATGGTACGCTTGATCTGGGACTTACAGGCAGAGATTGGATTCTGGAAAATGATTCCGACGTCGCTGTTATTCAGGATCTCATCTATTCGAAAGCAACAACAAGACAGGCGCGATGGGTATTGGTCGTCCGTGAAGATTCGCCCATAGAGAAAATCGAAGATTTAGAGGGTAAGAAGATTTCAACGGAATTGGTCAGTTTTACCAGGCGGTATTTTGCGGAGAAAGGAATCAATGTCCATGTGGAGTTTTCCTGGGGCGCTACCGAAGCAAAGGTCGTTGAAGGTCTCGTTGATGCTATTGTTGAAGTGACGGAGACAGGTTCGACGTTACGGGCGAACAAGTTAAAAATTATTCATGAACTTTTGAAAACAAATACGCAGTTGATTGCAAATAAATCCGCGTGGGAAGATCCCTGGAAAAGACGAAAGATAGAGCAGATCAGAACTCTTTTGAATGGTTCTCTCCTGGCGGTTGGAAAAGTCGGTCTCAAGTTAAATGTGGCGAAGGACCATCTTGGAAGGGTTATGTTGTTGCTTCCCTCATTGAAAGCGCCCACCATTTCGGGATTGTTCAATGAAGAGTGGTACGCCGTTGAAACAATTGTTGATAGAAGTATAGTGAGAGATCTCATACCGCTTCTTCAAGAGGCCGGTGCGGAGGGAATTATAGAGTATAGACTCAACAAAGTAATCTGAAAGGAACGTGACTCGTGAAAAGAACAGCGAAAGTGGAGAGAAAAACGACAGAAACGGATATTTTTGTTGAGATACGATTGGATGGAGAAGGACAGGCTGATATTTCTACAACCGTTCCATTTTTTGATCACATGCTTACACTTTTTGCGAAACACGGACTATTCGATGTGACAGTCCGGGGACAAGGTGATACCGATGTGGATTATCATCATCTGGTGGAAGATATGGGAATCTGCTTCGGAGAAGTGATTCGAAAAGCTCTGGCCGATAAAGAAGGCATTGTACGCTATGGATCCGCCATCGTGCCGATGGACGAGAGCCTGTGCCTCGTAAGCATGGATCTTTCGGGAAGACCTTACCTGGTTTTCAATGCCGATTTTGATAATAGAATGGTAAAGGATTTTGATCCTTTCTTATTCGAGGAATTTTTCAGGGCATTGTGTGACCATGGCGGTATAACGTTGCACATCAATGTGATGTATGGTAAAAATCCGCATCACATGATTGAAGCTGTCTTTAAGGCATTTGCGAAGTCCCTGCGAAAGGCAAGTGCACTTGATGGCAGAATCTCCGGAGTCATGTCAACGAAGGGGACTCTCTAAGTGTTCAGATAACAAGCTATCGGTTTTGATTCGCAATGGAAGAAGGATCCAGTCTGGCCAAAGAACGATATGAATTTTCTAAAAGGTAATATTATATCTGCCAGTGGCGAAACACAAAATAACTTTCATGGATGGGTTTACAGAGGGGGGTCGTGTTGAGCAGAAGAAAATTTTGTCCGGCTTTAAGATATGTAGTCATTTTCTGCTTGTGGATCCCGCTTGCTTTTGTGATGGCATGCTCTTCGGCACAGCCTCAATCGTCAGCAGTTCTGGCTGATGAAACTAACAGAATTCGAACGATAGCCGTCATTCCCTTTCAGAATGTCATTCCTGAGGATCCCTCGGTGAATTATGTGAAATGTCCCATCAGCGGCACCTATTTTTTATCATCGGCGGCATATTCAGGAGCACCTGAGGAAATCATGGAAAAAGCACTCGTGAAGAAATTGTCGATGCTCAGTGACATTGCTCTTATTGCACCAGATCAGGTCAAGGGTACATATATGAAGATCTGTGCCGATTCATTCAAGGCAACAGCAGTTCAAGTTGTCAGTAAAGTCGGTGAAGAACTTGGGGCTGACTGTGTAATCGTGGGTTACATTTATCGATATCGTGAAAGACGGGGTTATCAATATGCTGTCGAACAGCCGGCATCGGTTGCCTTCGGTATTTATTTAGTACGCGTTGGTAATGGAGAGCTGGTGTGGAAAGGTGTATATGACAAAACCCAGAGTTCCCTCATGGAAAATATTCTTGATGTCAAAACATTTATTAAAGGGCGTGGAACGTGGCTAACGGCGGAACAACTCGCTGAAGCAGGCATTGATAAGGTGTTCAAAACATTCCCTGATAGTATCGGTAATACGAAATAACCGGGGAACAATGTTCCATCGCTGAAACCCGCCACTGGTAAGAAAATCGATTGTTCCGATACATTGTACTGGAATCTTCATGAATGCTCGTCTCTTGTAAACTGATATCAGATTGTCATTAAAAGGAGTTTGACAGTGATCGTTATTCCCGCAATTGATTTAAATGATGGTAAATGTGTTCGTCTCCTTCAAGGAGATTTCTCTCGATCAACCGTCTATTCCGATGATCCCGTTCAGATGGCGAGGACTTGGCAGGAAAAAGGGGCCGAGCGATTACATATTGTCGATCTTGACGGTTCTCGCTTTGGATCTCCTCGAAATAAAAGCGTCATAAAAGAGATGGTCGGTGCCCTTGATATACCTGTACAGATCGGCGGTGGGATACGAAGCATGGAAACAGTTGATGCGTATCTGGAGATGGGGATCAACTGGGTCATTTTGGGAACGGCAGCCCTCAAGGATGGTGCCTTCGTTGCTGATGCGTGTAAAACACATGAAGGATCGATCATTCTCGGGATTGATGCCAAAGATGGGGAGATCATGGTTGAGGGTTGGACGGAGGGAACGGGACGATCTGCAATAGACATAGCTAGATGTTATGAGGGATTAGGGGTACACGCCATAGTATATACCGATATAAAACGGGATGGTATGGAAACAGGAGTAAACATTGAAGCGACGAAAATCATGGCAGAATCTGTAAATATTCCTGTTATTGCATCAGGTGGGGTGGCGACGCTGAGGGATATCGAAGAACTTCTGAAAGTCGAAAGGTCCGGCGTTATGGGAGTGATCACCGGTAGGGCACTTTACACAGGCGCATTGAAGCTGGAAGATGCGATAAGTGCTGCTCAGAAGTCCCAGAATCGAGTTTGATATCCCTTTATTCTGCCCTTATTTTTATATTGGGGGGCTGATCGTCGTGAGATCTGGGACGACATTTTCAACAGTTAGTTGAAAATGTCGTCCATGAAGTATCGGCAGCGGAACATCAAAGAGTGAAACGGTAATGAAAAGGGGGGATCGTCGGGATCTACCTGAACTACTCGAGGTGGAGGAAGAGGCATAAATCGGACATCCCGAAAGTCTTGTTTGTCTGATGAATGGTAGTGACCGAAATTGATAAGCTTTATCAGAAGGAGGTAGTGGTGATGGCGGAAGACTGTATCTTTTGTAAAATTGTCAATGGTGACATACCATGCAAGAAGGTTTACGAAAACGATCGAGTGCTTGCTTTCGATGACATTAATCCGATGGCCCCTGTGCATGTCATCATTATTCCCAAGCAGCATATACCCACCTTGATGGATGTAACTCCTGATAATATAGATATAATGGGTGATATTATTTCCGCTGTTCGGGAGGTGTCAAAAATAAAAGGGGTCGATCAGAAGGGATTTAGAACCGTAATTAACTGCAATGAAGAAGGAGGTCAGGTTATCTTTCATCTTCACCTGCATCTCCTCGGTGGTGCCAGATTAAAGGATGATCTGGGATAATGCGTGCTCAAAAGTTCATGAATGGAATTGACAATGAGTGAAACGTTGTTAAATTTATATACATTACTTGGTGACGATGGATTACAATGATCGGAAGAAAAATTTATTTTTTCCGAGAGCTAAGATAAATTGGATGGTGAATGCAAATGATAAAGACGATTGAAAAAGAAATGGTTCATGCTGCAAAAAACAGGGACAAGGCACGTTTGGCTGCTCTTCGATTAATCAAATCGGCTCTCCATAACAAAAAAATAGATCTGGGGAAAGAACTGAATGAACAGGAGTCCCTTCAAGTCCTTTCGTCCATGGCAAAACAAAGAAAGGATTCGATAGAACAGTTTGCCAATGGTGGAAGGCAGGATCTCGTAGAAAAGGAAGAGAAAGAGCTGGAGATAATTCAATCATTTATGCCTCAACAGCTTTCTGGGGAAGAACTGGATGCAATAATCTCAGAGGCCATCAAAGATGTCGGTGCCACGAGCCCTCGAGATATGGGTAAGGTTATGAAAGCTCTCATGTCGAAGGTGACCGGTAAGGCCGATGGCAAGGTTGTGAGCGAAAGAGTTAAGTCAAAATTGGTTTCATGAATGAAGCGGGAGTTATATTTCCCCGGTATCATCAAAAAGTAATTTTATTTTGTTTGGCCTTGAGCGCCGGTATCTGCAATTCTATTGATACGTTCGATGTGCGACTCTTGCATACCTGCCCATGAAGAGGGAATCGTAATTGAAAGGGCATATTCCTGAAGAAATAATAGAAGAGATCAAGATACGGGCTCATATTGTCGATATAGTATCGGAGTACGTCAGTCTCAAGAGTGCGGG
>CAZCGI010000143.1:2243-5398 GCA_964498145.1 uncultured Syntrophaceae bacterium | reverse complement strand
CCCGCAACGTTATTTCACCGGTCATGGCTACTTCGCTTCGAACTTTTTTCTTCATAAGTGCGGATGCAATAGATGTTACCATGGCAACACCGGCAGACGGACCATCTTTCGGGATGGCACCCTCGGGAACATGGATGTGGATATCCGCTTCTTTATAAAAGTCTTCCGGCAATCCAAGTTGATCCGACCTGGATCGCACATAGGACAGCGCCGCCTGTGCTGATTCCTGCATGACATCGCCGAGTTTACCCGTCAGAATAAGGTTCCCCTTTCCACGCGTTACCATTGCTTCGATACCAAGAAGTTCACCTCCGACTTCAGTCCAGGCAAGACCGATGGTTAAACCGACACGATCCTGATCTTCCGTTTCACCGTGTCTGAATTTCGGTATCCCAAGGTATCGTTCTACTGTTTTGGATGTAACCCTGACCTGTTTGTCATATCCATCCGCCACAATTTTTCGCGCTACCTTCCTGCAAATCGAGGCGATTTCCCGTTCAAGATTTCTTACACCTGCTTCACGGGTGTATCTTCGAATAACGGTGAGCAATGCTCCATCGGTAAAGCTGATATTTTTCTCGGTCAGGCCATTTGCCTCCATTTGTTTTGTTACGAGATATTTCCGTGCAATGTTCAGCTTTTCAGGCTCGGTATAGCCGGCAATACGGATAACCTCCATTCTATCCTGCAATGGAGCCGGAATAGTCTGCATAACATTAGCGGTTGTGATGAACATAATATCCGAAAGATCATAATCCACTTCAAGATAGTTATCATTGAACGCAAAGTTCTGCTCGGGATCGAGAACTTCCAGAAGAGCCGACGCGGGGTCGCCTCTGAAATCAGAACTGAGTTTGTCTATTTCGTCGAGGCAGAATACCGGATTATTGGAACCGGCCTTTTTCAGAAGCTGGACAATCTTTCCGGGCAGTGCGCCAATATAAGTTCTTCGATGCCCCCTGATTTCTGCTTCATCTCTCAGACCGCCCAAGGACAGTCTAACAAAGTTACGGTTCGTCGCCCTGGCGATTGACTTGGCAATGGACGTCTTTCCAACACCGGGAGGTCCTACCAGACAGAGTATCGATCCCTTATTCTTTTCCAGCAGGGTCTGAACCGCCAGGTATTCAAGGATTCGCTCTTTGACTTTCTTCAGCCCGTAGTGATCTTCCTCAAGAATTTCTTCAGATTGATTCAAGGTTTTGTCATTTAACGTCTTGTCATACCATGGAAGATCCAACAGCCAATCGATATAATTTCTGACGACGGTTGCCTCGGCCGACATGGGCGCCATCATCTTCAATTTTTTGGCCTCTTTCTTAACCTTGTTGTACCCTTCCTCAGAGAGTTTCTTATCCTTCAGCCTCTTTTCGATCTCTTTAATCTCACTCTTGGTCGCGTCCTCCTCACCCATTTCTTTTTGGATTGCCCTCATCTGTTCATTGAGGTAGTAATCCTTCTGGGTTTTCTCCATCTGCTTCTTAACGCGTTTCTTTATCCTCTCTTCAACTTCGAGGACTTCTGTTTCGGAAACGATCATGCCATAGATCTTTTCGAGCCTGTGGGCCACGTCGGTCACTTCGAGAATTCTCTGTTTTTCTTCCAGCTTTATTGTCAGGTATGATACCGCAACGTCAGCCATCTTTGCAGGATCGTCTATTGAAGCTATGGATGCAACAATCTCATTCGGCACTTTCTTGCTGAGCTTCGAATAATTTTCAAATGCCTCAGTTATATTCCTCATAAGAGCCTGGATTTGGACGGTTTTCTCAGAATTCACCAGTTCTTCCTGTTCTTCTACTTTAACAAGAAAAAAATCAAGATTATCGATGTACTCTTTTATTAAACCTCTCCTTTTACCCTCGACCAGCACTTTAACCGTTCCATCGGGAAGTCTCAAAAGCTGAATGATATTGCCGATCGTACCAAAATCATAAATATCCTCTTCCATCGGCTCATCTTTTTGTGCGCTTTTCTGAGCAGCAAGAAATATTCCCTTTTCTTCTTTCATTGCCGATTCAAGCGCATTGATAGACTTTTCTCTCCCCACGAAAAGTGGAACAATCATATGTGGAAATACAACGACATCCCGCAAGGGTAACATTGGAATGATTATTTCGCCGTTATCATCGTCTTTTGATTTTTCTTTATTTCTACTGAAGGTAAACATAGTTTTATTACCCATTTTTTATTTTTTTATGCTGTGGCATCTTTTTTCGATTCAAACAATAGAATCGGCTTTTCACCGTTAACAACAACCTCTTCACTGATGAGACATTCCTTGACGTCATCACGGGACGGTATGTCATACATGACATCAAGCATTACATTCTCCAGAATCGCTCTGAGTCCTCGGGCTCCCGTTTTCCTTTCCATAGCCAATCTGGCTATAGCTCTCAGAGCACTGTCAGTAAAAGTAAGTTTTACATTTTCCAATTCAAACATCTTGATATACTGCTTGATATGGGAATTCTTCGGTTCTAACAGAATCTCTACAAGATCATCTTCATTCAGGTCGTGCAATGTTGCAACCACGGGTAACCGTCCGACAAACTCCGGGATTAATCCGTACTTCAGTAAATCTTCCGGTTGCACTTCCTCAAGAATCTCGCCAATATTCTTTTCCTTTTTACTTTTGATATCTGCCCCGAACCCGAGTGTCTTTACACCTATTCTCTTTTCAATAATATCTTCCAGCGTATTGAATGCACCGCCGCAGATAAACAGGATATTAGTCGTATCCACCTGAATAAATTCCTGTTGCGGATGCTTTCGTCCACCTTTCGGCGGAACGTTTGCCATTGTTCCCTCGACAATCTTCAGTAACGCCTGTTGAACGCCCTCACCGGACACATCACGAGTAATCGACGGATTTCCTGATTTTTTGGAAATTTTATCAATCTCATCAATATAAACTATGCCTTGCTGGGCCTTATGAACATCATAATCTGCATTCTGCAGGAGGCTCAAAATAATATTTTCAACGTCTTCGCCAACATAGCCAGCTTCGGTCAGTGTTGTTGCATCGGCGATGGTAAATGGAACATTCAACATTTTAGCCAGCGTCTTGGCCAGCAGCGTTTTACCCGAACCAGTCGGACCAATCAGTAAGATATTACTTTTCTGCAATTCAATGCCGTCACGCTCAGTATCGG
>CAZCGI010000143.1:0-2233 GCA_964498145.1 uncultured Syntrophaceae bacterium | reverse complement strand
AAAAAGCCTCTTGTAATGATTATAAACGGCAACAGACAGTACTTTTTTGCATCGATCCTGACCGATAACATACTGATCCAGAAACCCTTTTATTTCGCGTGGTTCCGGGATTGTACGTTTTGATTGCTCGACCGTTTGTATTTCCGCTTCTTCCTCTATGATACACCGGCATAACTCAATGCATTCATCACAAATGTATGCAGCAGGACCTGCAACGAGCTTTTTTACTTCATACTGGGCCTTACCGCAGAACGAGCAGTGTCTCATTCCCTGACCACTATCCATATCTTTTCTCCTCTTACTCATGAGGATGCTCCTTTCTATTTCTGCTTCGACGCCCGTGTGACCATTACTTCGTCGACAATCCCATATTCCCTTGCCTGTTCACTTGTCATATAAAAATCTCTATCTGTGTCGTTCTCTATTTTATCCAGCGGCTGACCGGTAAGATCTTTAAGAATTATGTTCAATTCACCTTTTAATCGGAGAATTTCGTTTGCCTGTATACCGATATCGCTCGCCTGTCCCTGGAATCCTCCCAGCGGCTGATGGATCAGTATCCGAGAGTGAGGAAGGGCGAATCGTTTTCCCTTTTCCCCCGCAGCAAGAATGATGGCTGCCATGCTGGCCGCTTGTCCCATACAGACCGTACAAACAGCCGGCTTGATATACCGCATCGTATCATAGATCGCCATTCCTGAACTGACAACACCGCCCGGTGAATTGAGATAGAAATATATATCCTTATCAGGATCTTCGGCTTCCAGATACAGCATCTGGGCTATCACCAGATTTGATATTTCATCATCTATTGCGGTACCAAGGAATATAATCCTGTCTTTTAAAAGCCTTGAATAAATATCAAAAGCTCTCTCGCCTCGACCATCCTGTTCAATTACCATTGGAATCAGAGCCATTTATGCATCTCCTGTTTCATTATCGGCTGTTTTCTTTACAACCTTAATGGTCGCATGCTCTTCCAGGAAGTCAAGTGTTTTCTGCTCTAAAATTTCATCCTTGATACGTTCTACGAGATTATTCTTCTCATATGCAGCTTTTATGGATTCGTAATCCTGGGCATACTGCTGTGCAACCTCTCTGATTCGTTCTTCAATATCTTCATCGGAAACGGTAACGGATTCTTTCTCTGCAATTTTTTCAAGAAGGATGGATGTCTGGACCATCCGTTTTGCATCATCCCGAAATCTCTCATGAAGATTCGAGCAGATCTGTGCTGCCTTTTCCCGCGGCATACCGTTACTGATCATTCTTCTCTCAGCATCCATTACCATATAATAAATCTGTCTTTCGACGAATGAAGGCGGAACTTCGAATTCATTATTCTCTAGAATCCCGGTGATGAGATTGTTTCTTAATTCCGTTTTTGTTCGTGTCGCATGTTCTTCTTCTACCGATTTCCTGACCTCGCTCTTCAAATCATCGAGCGTCTCGTATGCCTGCATATTCTTGATAAATTCCTCATCCAGCTCCGGAGCTTTCTTTACCCGAATATCCTTCACCAAAACGGCGAAGACTCCTTCTTTTCCGGCAAATTCTTTCGCATGATAATCGTCGGGAAACGTTACGGTAACATCCTTGTTTTCGTCTTTTTTGACTCCGAGCAACTGTTCCTCAAAGCCGGGAATAAATGTTTTGGATCCGATCTGAAGGAGGTAATTATCAGTTGTTAACTCCTTTTTTGTTTCGCCATCTACCTTTCCTTCAAAATCTATGGAAACAAAATCGCCATCAATTACACCGCGATCTTCGTCTATATTCTCGAGAGTGCTGTACATTTCCCGAAGTTGCTGAAGCCGTGCATCAACGTCTTTATCGGTGACTTCGTATTCTTCTTTTTCGACCTCCAATCCACTATAGTTTTTCGGTTCAAAGTCGGGTACGATTTCAAAAGTCACCGTATAGGCAAATGCCTTGTCTGACTCTATTCCCTTCTGATCGATCACCGGCTGCGTTACAGGATTAATGTTATTTTTATCTAAGGCCTCCATATAGGATTCGCTGATGAGGTTTGAAATAGCATCTTCTTCCGCTTGTTCCTTATAGAAAGACTCGAGTACTTTTCTCGGTGTTTTCCCGGGTCTGAAACCCTTTATTTTTGCCTGCTTTCCAATTGCCTTATACGCATTGTCGAGAGCCGACTTTACCTCAGACCAGGGAATTTCCAACGACATTTTTTTCTTAACAGGACTGATGTCCTCGATTTTAACCCCAG
>CAZCGI010000142.1:4301-5443 GCA_964498145.1 uncultured Syntrophaceae bacterium | reverse complement strand
AACTTCTTCAACGACGTCGACGATTTCCGCGTCGTCGATTTCATCGGTAATGGTTTCCGGTTCTTCAACAACCTCGATGGGGATATCTTCTCCTGCAATGATTTCCTGGTTATCTGCTGTATCAATGTGTTGTCCAATTTCGACGGTTGATTCAGCATGATATGGATAGGGAGCAGCCACGTTGAGGTTTTCTTCATATAATCCTGTTCCGGCGTTCGGCCCATCGTTCCCGTATTCAGGTTTAAAGCCGGTACAGTCTGCAGGTAAACTGTCTGATGTGTGAAGTGTCGGAGCTTCGTCCAACCCGACTTTTTCGGAGAGAACACGAATTAAATGCTTCAGTTCATGTAATGTCCCGGAATCGGCATTTTTTTCTAAATTGAGAGATTCGGTGGGGTTTGTAAGAAAATCGTTGATACGATTCAAAACATCTCTAAATTGTTCCGGCGAGGATGCTTCTTCCATTCCTCTCCGGTTTTTAAAAGACTTAAGAGTGTTGTCTCGCGCTTCATCCGACATGACGAAGACATTATCAGGACCGATGATGATGCCTTCAGTGTTTTTTCCGTCACGATAGAGCTTCGTAAGTTCGGTATTGATTGCCGATTTAATGCTTTTCAGGTTTTTTCGCCTGTTTTTAATGGCAACAGAGTCATTCCCCGTTTCCCAGAGAATCTTGACAAGCTTGTCAGTATCAATTTCCCGGAGAGATTCAACTGAGTTTTCCGTATCATAGTACCCCCTGATAACTGTGAGAAGCCTGTATTTCAAAGCAGCTTTTCTTTCAGCTCCAAGGTCTTTCAGCGCTTCATCGATTCCTTCGAGGGTTATGATTCCGTACATAGAGAATTCCTCATGATTTACTCTATTCCGTCACGTGTGATCGATAGATTATATGAGCTTTCTAATGTTTGTTATTCTTCGGATTCGCTTCATGTTGGATGTGCCTTCCGAAATGTCTTCTCCTCATAGACATTTTCAGATTTTTTATATAATTTTTTTTGTCAAATCCCTGGATATGGGAATGAGGCTCATACTGTCAATTCTGTCTGATAATTTAAAACGCGGTGTTAACGTATCCGTGTATAAACTCGGGATTTTCGTGACATTACTTAAATGTTTCGTGCGATTTTTTACTGAAG
>CAZCGI010000142.1:0-4291 GCA_964498145.1 uncultured Syntrophaceae bacterium | reverse complement strand
TTTGTGCGTTCGCATGGATAATTGAAATCAGTATTTAGGAAAAACGACAAATGTCCGATAAAACAGTAGATAAATATAACTCGGCGGTTTCTGAAGAGGTCATAGATCTAACGGAACAGTGTCGGGCACAGTACATGCCGAGTAAGAAAGGGGACGGTAAATGAAGGTAACAAATCCCGAAGTTATAAAAAACGGCGAGGACGAACTTATTGATGCAATAACCGCCGATGTGGATTGGGGTGCCATTGAAAAAATCTTCATGGAAAGGCATAAACTGTCGATTGAGGAAGACGTGGAATACAAGAATGGTGATATCGTCGTTTATGATAACCAGGTTGCCTACCAGCTTGAATTCGATATCAAAGTGACGCTATCGGTACTTCTGGACAGGAAGGGGAATTACATATCCATGTCAAGTTCCACTGATTTGGAAACAACCGATGAAAATGATGATTTGAATGTTTCTGCGGTTTCCGCTCAGGATCAAGACGGGGATGAGAACATCCTTGATGAAGTATTATCAGGCCCTCGTGACGACAAAGTGCAGAAAAATGCTGCTGTGATCAATGCATCATCCGGTAAGAAAAATAGCGGGTCGGATGATGGTTCCGAGACGGAACCTAAAAGCGGTGAATCGAAAGAACAGAAAAAGCCGGAATTGTCAGTGGCGTGATTTCTGGCAGTGAATGTGGAGGAGTGTTGCATATTGCTTTATCGATACAGTGATGAAAACAATATGATGCTGAAGTAGATGTACCTATGGAAGATATAATCAGAAATAAATTTGACGATGTTCTCAGCCGGAATATGGAAAGACTCGTCGGAACAAGATACGGAATCGGTGGGTTATCGACAGGGGTTAATTCCCTCTCATGCATTATTCTGCTGAATGAGCAGGTAACACGTGAAATTGGTGAGGATTCCATTACGCTGGAAGACTACACCCGAGAAGCGTTATTTGATGAGCTTGAGGAAATGGGGCTTGATACTGGTGATGGGATGGACGCAACCATCCAGGATTTGATCAGCAAAGGCTATGTTGAGTTTGATGAGAATAATAGGATCTTAGTAAAGAAACCAACGGTTACGATGGCCAGGTTGCTGGATCGTATTTATCCTCGAATGCCCGGGTTGAATCTTATTGCCTACCTCGGCCAAGTGCTTGATGAAGCGCATTCAGAACGAAAAGATCTTGATGTTGCAATCGATCAGCTCGACCAGGTTCTGCAAATGAACGGCGTTTCTCTGAAATTGAAACAGTCTTCATTGCGTAAAAAGGAAACGACTCGATCAAACGATCTGCGTGCTGTAGTGAGGCAGTCATTATTGCGGATCGGCGCCGAACGCCTTGATACGGGAGGAAGGATTATTAAGGCGTCGGATGTACTGGTTTCAAAAAAATCTGGTGCATCGCAACCTGAGTCAAATGCATTTCCCGGATCTTCAGATGATATGATATCCGAAGGAAAGCCGCAGGAAATGGGTGGGAACAATACCATTACAGCCAATGGTTCTCCCGCCTCGACATTCCATGATATAAAAGGGGACGTCGAATCAGCCCACGTTGACGCAGTGCCTGAAAGAGTCGATGAACAAGGGAGCAGTGGAGATCAGCCCGAGAAGTCACCGGATCTGACATGCCTGGAAGTATATGAGCAGCATGAAGCAATAGATGTCCCAACGGGTGTAAGCATTAATTCGGAGGATGTTGTACAGGATATTCAGCAGGAATCGTTACCTCCGTCTCCCTCTGTCGTTCCTGAATGCCCGGAACGAAGAAATGTTTCCATGGTGCAGCCAGCTGACGAATCGTCGGTTTCCGGTGCTGGGGAAGATACGATTAGTACTTCAGAGGAGTCACGTCTTTCTGATGGCGACGTGTCTATTGAAAGTCAGATCGCCGCCTTTGAGGCCGGACTTGCCATGAAATGTCCCCTTTGTAATATCGGGAATGTGCGGGTCAATGAGACGTCTACCGGCAGAAGATATTATGTTTGTTCCCATAAGGACTGTGCATTTATTAGTTGGGGCAAGCCGTATCATATAGCGTGTCCGGACTGCGGCAATAATTTTTTGATAGAGACTGTGTTGAAGGGAGGAGTACCGGTTCTGAAATGCCCCCGGGCGACCTGTTTCTACTGGCAAAAGCGTCCCTCTGAAATACTCAATGATACTTCATCAGATAATGCCGAGACAGCTGTGGGAGCCCGTCGAAAGCTCGTCGCTGTTGCCGCAAAGCCACGCAAGAAGGTTGTCAGAAGAAGAGTCGTAAGGAAAAAATCTTCATAATCTGAGTCCTGTATTGTGATAATGGGTCATCGCGATGCGACGTTTACCTTTGTAACGTATATCAGAATTCCTTCCCATTGTTTGTCAGATACTTCCTGAAATCGATAACAGCCGGTTGTAACTCGTGATGAATACAACGGAGCATTCCAACCTTCGCATTTATGGAATGATCACATTCAATAAAGGTGGGGATTGGATTATTAATTAATAATAACAAGTAGATGTATGTGGTGGGGATGGTGATAAACCGGAGGTGATTTCGCTTGAATTTTGGTTTTTTCAAGGTTATAGTATTTTAAATTAGGCAATGATGAAGAGCCATTTTCGAATGTTGTGCTTTATCCGTAATTGCACCATATCTCTTGAGAGATTTCCTTTCATCTGATGTTCACCGAAGCTGCACCCCGTTTTTCACATGATAATAATCCAGTCGTTCATTCTCTGAAGTGAAGACCGTTATGAGTCAATTGTGTTCAGGGGAATCAAAGCAGATCAGCACGTAATGAACAGTGACCCGTATAACGCACTACATAGTTAACAATGACGAAGTTCTATACTTTTCATGATGTCGGTTCCTTCATCCTCAGACAAAACGACGATAAAGAATCAAAGGAGGTGAAGTATATGTTTATCCGGGAAGTTGAATTATTTAAAGGTGTTCCATCTCATATCATAGACGAGATTGCTGATTTAGTAGCTGAGGAGGTATATCCGGTGGGACATGTTGTATTTAGAAGGGGAGATTTTGCTGACAGCCTTTATATCCTGGAAGAAGGAATGATTGATCTCGTGATACAAGGTAAAGAGAGTATAACCTTTCACTTGAATCGTTCCGGATATGTATTCGGTTGGTCGTCACTGGTGGAGCCGAATCGATATACTGCCATGGCCGAGTGCATGAAGGAGAGTGAGGTCATCAAACTTGATGGTGATCGATTGATGAGAATTTTTGAAAAACATCCGGCGGAAGGGTTGACCATTATGAAACGACTGGCAGGAGTGATCGGTTCACGGCTTGATATGATTTATCAGCAAATCACGGAGGAATTGGCTTTAGGAGTTACGAAAGTGGCATAGTGGGATGGAGTGATTAATGCCCGAGATGCTCTCTGATCTCTTCGATGCGACGAGTGTTGCCGGATGTCTATAAAAGCGATGACGAAGGAGGTGAGGGCATGCCCCGCCTCCTTCGCAGTGTTAAAGTGTAACGGCAAAGCTGTTTAAAAAAACAGGAATCAGTTGTTTAGTCCCTCGACCTTTGCTGCTTTACTTTATTTAGTGCTTCGCAAGTATATAGCTAATGTGGTTGACTCGAGCCCGATTTTTTCTCTAGCTCCCCTCCCCACGCTGGAGGGGCCGGGGGAGGGGGCACAAAATACTTTCCCTGATAACACGTTTCACCCCCACCCCTGGCCCGGAACCGGTATTGATAGAGCATGCTAAAAGTTCGTATCTAGCTGATTCTTTTCGTTATGGAATACTCAAATATCTCCGCACCAGGGCAGGCCAACCTCCCCCATCAGAGTGAAGGATCTTTCGTGATAAACTTCCCCCAATCGAAGGGGAGGTGATTTTCGGGAAAATGTTACGTTAATTACATTGAGTTTGTTGCCTTGAAAACGCAGTAAGTGCGAGGTATATGCTTTATATTTAGTTAGATGGGAGTATTTAAGGGTCTGCTGATGTGAAAACGTCTGTTAGACATTTAATTTCAAAATCGATAAATCCGATAATATGAAATATGATAAAAAAATACGTAATACTCTATAAAAATAATTCATTTTGGATTTGACTCTAGCCTAATCCGGTAATATAGTGCATAAGATAAGTTAATCGAAAAAACAATCTCCTCAAATTCGAGGATATTGCTTTTATCGAGAAATCCATGAAAAGAGGAGAAGTTCATGCCCGACAAAAAGTTAGTATGCAAAGATTGCAACCAGGAATTTATTTTCACAGAAGGAGAACAGGCATTTTACAAAGAAAAAGGATTTGAGAACGA
>CAZCGI010000141.1:0-5450 GCA_964498145.1 uncultured Syntrophaceae bacterium | reverse complement strand
AGTGTCAACGATGTCTTGGCACATAAAATCGTTAACGATGTCCTGGCACTCAACAACTAACGATTTAAGAACCAATGGACCCGATCCATAAAAAGATAAGAAAATCGGTATGCTTAAAACGTTTCGTGCAACGATAGCAAAGTACCGCATGGTATCCCGCGGAGACACGGTGGGGGTCGCCGTTTCCGGCGGGCCCGATTCGATGGCTCTTCTTCATGGGTTGCTTTCTCTGGTTGATGACTATTCGTTACGGCTTGTGATTGTTCATATGAACCATGGGCTACGATCCGATGAGTCAGATCGGGAAGAAGCTTTCGTTCATGATCGGGGACGGGCACTTGGTATTCCTGTTGTAAGCAGAAAGATATCTGTTCCGGACCTTTGTAGAAAGGAAAAAGGTTCTGTGGAGGATATATGTCGGAGAGAGCGGTATCGGTTTTTTGAGGAGTCTGTCGATACCCATAAACTGGACAAGATTGCTCTCGGACATAATAAAAACGACCAGGCAGAGACTGTTATTATGAAGTTTCTGCGAGGAAGCGGGCTCGATGGATTGAAGGGGATGCTTCCGGTGCGCGATAGTATATATATCCGGCCGCTCATTGAGATTTCGAGGGATGCCATCGAACGCTTTCTCGAATCTAAAGAATTGACTTACGCAACCGATAGCTCAAACAGAGAAACCATATACTTGCGAAACAGAGTGAGGCATGATCTCATTCCTGCTCTTAAGGAAACCTATAATCCGAGGGTTGTCGACAGTATCAGTAAGTTGTCGGGAATCCTGAGAATGGAAAATGATTTTATCGAGCAGGCAGTCGAAGGGGTTTTTACACTTTGGAACAGCGATTCAGCGAGAAATGAAATTGAAATAGATATTAAAAAATTTCGAACGCTTCATCCGGCGTTGCAGTTCAGGATCGTCAAAAGACTACTGAAAAGCGTGGTATATCACATTAAGGAAATAGGTTATGTCCATGTGGAGGCCGTTATTAATCTCATTTACGGCAGTAAACCAAATGGGCATGTTGATCTTCCTGACGGTGTGACGGTTTATCGAGAATATGATCTTTTAAAAGTCTGTAAAGGCGCAAATGATTTCACTTGTGAGAAAAAATCTTCTTCCGGTAGCAGGAAAAAAATAAGTCGACAAGATGACAAACGGGATGTGAATGATTATTATTACAAAGTACTCATTCCAGGTGAGATTTACATTGGTGAAATCGCGCGAAGCATGAAATTTGAATATATAGAACCTGAAAAGGTTGCATTCTATTCGGGTAAGATAGCTTTAATGGATAAAGATACAGTGAAAGAACCCCTTTCTGTACGTAATTTCAGACCGGGGGATGTAATTCAGCCATTGGGAATGAAAGGAACAAAAAAATTGAAATCGATTTTCATCGATGAAAAGGTGCCGAATCGAGAAAGGAGTTCTATCCCGCTTCTCGTTGATGCATCCTCCGTTATATGGATACCGGAATTTCGGTTGCATGACAGGGTCAAGGTAACCGATACGACAAGCGCCATAATAAGAGTAGAAATGATTTGATAATCCGTAACGATTGTTATACAGAAATGTCAATATAAGATTTTGATCGAAATGTCTGATAGTTAATAACTGTGGGGCATAGAAGAATACGAAAATAAAGGAGCATAAAGCGTGAGTTCTGTTCATAAAAACATAGCCCTGTGGCTTATTATCAGTTTAGTCATAATTCTTCTTTTTCATATGTTTAATCAGCCACAAAAGGGCAGTCAGGAAATCATATTCAGCGATCTGGTCAATTATATCGACAAAGGGCAGGTCGAGGAAGTCACGATTAAAGGCGATAATATAGAAGGTAAATTTATTGACGGAAGGGTATTTAAAACATATGCCCCGAAGGACTCCGGTATTGTTACACTTTTAAAGGAAAAAGGTGTGAGGATTGCTGCAAAACCTGCTGAAGGCTCCTCCTGGTATATGACAATCCTTATATCGTGGTTTCCCATTATACTGCTTATCGGTGTATGGATATTCTTCATGCGTCAGATGCAGTCAGGTGGCGGAAAGGCTATGTCATTCGGCAAAAGCAGAGCACGCCTCATGACTGATAAACAGTCAAAGGTGACCTTTGAAGATGTTGCGGGTATTGACGAAGCAAAACAGGAACTAGAGGAAGTGGTAGACTTTCTTAAGGATCCTAAGAAATTTACGAGACTGGGTGGGCGAATTCCCAAAGGAGTTCTCCTCGTCGGTCCTCCCGGTACCGGAAAGACGCTTCTCGCCCGGGCAATCGCTGGTGAAGCAGAAGTTCCTTTCTTGAGTATCAGCGGATCCGACTTTGTTGAAATGTTCGTCGGCGTCGGCGCATCGCGGGTAAGGGATCTTTTCAATCAAGGCAAGAAGCACGCACCATGCATAATATTCATTGACGAACTCGACGCCGTCGGGAGACACCGCGGCGCCGGTCTGGGTGGTGGTCATGACGAACGTGAGCAGACATTAAATCAGCTTCTCGTTGAAATGGACGGTTTTGAATCGAACGAAGGAGTCATTATTATGTCGGCGACGAACCGTCCCGATGTCCTTGACCCGGCATTGCTGCGTCCTGGGAGATTCGACCGTCAGGTCGTCGTTCCTCTTCCCGATATTAAGGGGCGGGAAAAAATCTTTAACGTCCATATTAATAAAGTACCTGTTGATAAAAACGTCGACATGGCCATTCTCGCACGGGGTACACCCGGATTTTCAGGTGCTGATATAGAAAACCTGGTAAACGAAGCGGCTCTTCATGCAGCACGTTTTGACAAAACATCGGTTGAAATGAGCGATTTCGAGTATGCTAAAGATAAAGTACTTATGGGTACCGAACGTAAGAGTATGGTTATCAGTGAGCAGGAAAAAAGGATCACGGCATATCACGAAGCGGGCCATGCGCTTATCGCCAAGCTGATACCAGGTACCGATCCGCTCCATAAGGTTACTATTATCCCGAGAGGAAGAGCGCTGGGGCTTACGATGCAATTGCCAACGGATGAAAAGCATACGTATCCCAAGCAATATCTCCTCAACAATATTGCTATACTGCTGGGCGGTAGAGCAGCTGAAGAACTTGTATTGCACGATTTTACGACAGGGGCAGGTAATGACATAGAACGCGCCACAGAACTCGCGCGAAAGATGGTGTGTGAGTGGGGTATGAGTGACAATATGGGACCGCTGACATATGGCAAGAAGGAAGAACAAATTTTCCTTGGCAGAGAATTTGCCACTCATAAGGACTACAGTGAAGAAACAGCCAAAAAGATTGATGTCGAAGTATCGAAGATTGTTCGTGATGGTTACGAACGTTCCAAAACACTTCTATCGGAGAAAATTGACGTCCTCCATAATCTAGCACAAGAACTCCTCTCCAAGGAGGTTTTAAATGCGGATGAAGTTGACGTCATTATGGGGATCAGCAAATCCGATGCAATGTCTGAGACAAATGAATCCAAATCGGATTCAGCAGGAACTGACTCATAAAAATGAGTTGCAAAAGGCTTCCGACTGTTGCGATCCAGGAAAATCAAGATCTTTAATTCATGCTTGTATATTTCAGCAAGAGAGAGTGAATCATTGTAATGGAAAAAGTTAAAATATTGAGGCAAGCTCCTTTCCGATACTGAGACACACTAAAACGCTCCAAAAGACAACATGCTATGGAATGAAGGTTGGACGTTTTTATTCAATGTCAAAACGATTCTCCCTTCTAAAAAGGCGGTAGGCGTCATTCCGCTCATTTGTGATTATTTTAGATGACACGGCGGAAGATGGTCCGGTGAACTCATGTAAAATAGCTATGAAATGCAATACGTTATATTCAGCTATTGAAGTATTGGTGTAACGAATGAACGCAATAAGAAACATTCGCATAGGATCGCCTTCGGAAGCAGTAGGCGTATTGAAGGAAATAGGTGTTGATCCTTATGGTATACAGGCAATGGTACCGAAAATGCACACCCTAAATGTCATCGTTAGGGGAATAGCGTGTAAGGTTGCGAACATAATGAAACAAGAGATGTTGTCAATCGGCGGTGATGTTGCTGTTTCCCGTGGTACCGTCGAATGCAGCATTGATCAGACCGATGCTGTTATTATCGGAACTGCCAAGCAGGTTAGCCGTTTTGCTGAAAAGATTTCGATACAGCCTTTTGGATTAAAAAGACTTTCGGAAGACCTGAAAACCTTGATCCGTAATATTGAACAACGAGACTTCATAATAAGGACACCGGAAAGAACCATTTCACTGGGAGAGCACACCGCGATTATGGGAATTCTTAACATGACCCCGGATTCCTTTTCCGATGGCAGCAGATTCAAGAATCTCAAAGAAGCCGTGGCCTGTGGCGAACAGATGGAAGAAGACGGTGCAGATATCATCGATGTAGGAGGAGAATCTACGCGACCGGGAGCTGATCCCGTTTCGGCAGAAGAAGAACTGGCACGGGTTATTCCGGTAATAAAGGAATTGAAAAGGCGCGTGAGGATTCCTTTATCAATCGATACAACGAAGGCGGATGTTGCTGTTCGGGCCATAGACGAAGGTGCTGAGATAGTCAATGACATCAGCGCAATGAGGTTTGATGAGAAAATGCCTTCTGTAGCTGCAGGTTTGGGCGTTCCCGTTGTACTCATGCATATGAAAGGAATACCCCAAACGATGCAGGTGGGAGATATATCCTATCGGTCATTTATGGATGATATTATTGATTTTCTTAAAGACCGAATAAATGCGGCCCAAACCGCCGGCATTCATGAAGAGAATATTGTTGTCGATCCTGGGTTCGGTTTTGGAAAGACAATGGAACATAATCTTCAACTGCTCAGAAATTTGAAGGAACTGAAGACGCTGGGCAGGCCGATTCTTGTCGGAACATCGCGAAAAAAATTCATCGGTCGCGTCACCGGAGGTGATCCTCTGGAACGACTGGATGGTACCGCCGCTACAGTAACAGCATCAATAATGAATGGGGCACAGATTGTGCGGGTTCACGATGTGAAGTTTATGAAAAATGTAGCCAGAATGACTGATGTAATCGTGCGAGATCCAAGATGATTTACGCTGTCGGTATCGACATAGTAGAAGTGAAGCGAATCGACGACATTATTAAGCGATGGGGCGAGTCCTTCATTCGGCGGATCTATGACCAGGAAGAAATTGATTACTGCACTCGTAAAGTACGGGCGTCAATACATTTTGCGGCCCGTTTTGCCGCCAAGGAGGCTTTCATTAAATGTCTCAAAAATGAATTGCGCCATGGTACTGCGATGCGGCATATAGCAGTGATGAATAAAGAGGACGGAAGTCCCACATTAAAGCTTCAGCAGGAATTAGCGGATCGTCTTGCAAGTCATGGAATAACGATGGCTCACATAAGCATTTCCCATACAGACAACTATGCAACGGCCGTTGTGATCCTTG
>CAZCGI010000140.1:0-5505 GCA_964498145.1 uncultured Syntrophaceae bacterium | reverse complement strand
GAAAGTTTTCAGCGTGGGCGACAATTGCGGCGATAATGACTATGACATACGATGGTAGCGTCATGTGAATCGTGACTCAGACATTACATGAATAAAGAGTGTACCGCCGGGTCGTTTGATGATTTTTCGATGCTGATAGACGAAGCGGAGGAGAAATCGACAGAAGTACGAAATATACGAATGATAACAAAATAATACAATTCGTGCGTGCCGGCTTCCGTTTTTTACCGATATAGTGAGCCCTAAAGGGTGGTTTAAAGGATATATTCGTGCGTTTAATTAAACTTTCTGTCTTATGTTTCATCGGAGTATTTATTGTTTCCGGCTGTGCTTTCTTTGAGCCTCGGGAAGCCCGTCGGGGCACACCGGAGGCTCTTTATCAGATGGGATATGAAAATTATCACAAAGGCCGATATAAAAAGGCAATCGAGGCTTTTCTGCAGGTTCAGGAACAGTATCCTTTAAGCAAGCTGGCACTTCTGGCTGAACTGGGAATCGCCGACTCGTATTTTAGTAACAAGGACTATGCAGAGGCGGAGATGAGCTACGAAGATTTTATGAATCTTCACCCCACGAATGAGAATTTGCCATACGCTATGTATCAGATTGCAATGTGCCATTACAATCAGATGATCGGCATCGATCGTGATCAGTCGGAAACGCTGAAATCAAAAGAGGCCTTTGAACGGCTCATTGCCCGGTTCCCAAGCAGCAAATTCGCCTTCATGGCGGAGAAACAGTTGCGGGACTGCAAGCGGCGACTGGGTGAGCATGAATTTTATGTTGGTAATTTTTATTTGAAGATCGGGAAATATAAATCTGCCCTGAGAAGATTTGAATACGCAGCGCAAGAATATGGCGGCGTCGGGATAGACTATAAGTTGAACTATTTTATTAAGGAAACGCAAAAGCTCATTGAAGAGGAAGAGTCGGAAAAGAAGAACGACTAAGTACTTTTTATAATAACAGTTTAGAATTGTTCAGAATATCGACAAACCACAGAGAACACAGAACAATAAATTCGAATATCGAAATCCAAAAAAACAAATGCCCCAATGATAGATACCTCTCTCAAAAGCTTGTCTATCAAACTAATCAGTAATATTGGAGATTTGGATTTTGGTTATTAGGTGTTGTTTCGAGTTTCGATATTCTAATTTCGGATTTTACAATAATGCCGGACCGTTCATGACATAACCACATAATCGTGACCTTGCCCACGGGACGTGATTTTCAATGACGACATAAAAGTCCTAAGAAGTGAAGTCACTCTGAAATTTACATCCTTTCCACTTTATCGATGACATACCACTCATCTTCGGAATCGGAGGCCGTATCAACGATCATGTGGATAATGTGCAAGTCGGGATAGAGTTTCTTTATGTCATCCGGATCGACCGGTTCGAATCGTTCCTTGTTGTTAAGATAGGCCTGTTCCGTCAGGGCATTCGATTCATAATTTTCTTTGGTTCGTTTCGAGATTTTATTGATAGAATATTCCTGTGGGCATCGGGTCTGCTGAATAATGAAGGTTCTACCGTTTTTTGCCGCCACCGCCGCCGCCCGTTTCCGTAAATCCTGAGAAATAAAGGTTGCGTCGAGAATGACGCCCTTACCTCGTGAAGCCAGTTCATCCGCAAGGGAGAACATCCTGTCATAGACGAGTTTCCTCTTATCCATGTTAGATGCTACTTTTTCGTCGAATATGTCTTCGCCCTTGAGGACGTCGCGACGTATCAGGTCTGTCCGCAGCATTTCGTATTCCCTGAGCCGCTTTACCACTTCGGTTGTTTCTGTCTTGTTGGTTGCCGGCAGTCCGCAGGCAATCAAAACGGCGCCATCCGGGATTTCCTTTTCGACGAATTCTTTGAAAGGTGTTTTCATCTCATGACTCCTTAAAAATTATAACCGCTTATAAATCATGTCGGTATTATGGCATTTACCGTCCAGTTCCGGTAACGAACTGTTCTATAACCCAATCGGGAATGCTCATGGTTCCCATGACAACGGGTTGCTGGTGACAATCCGATCCTCCCGTTGCCATGAGTCCCTCCTTTTGGGCAAAGGTACAGTACGATGCAATTGTCGCACCGTCATGCCGGGGATGCCAGCACTCGATGCCATCGATGAAAGGAAGCATGGTTTCTCTGATAATGCGCTGCTGTTCCTCCCGGGAAGGTGTAAGGGATACCAGTGACGTTCCGTTGGGGTCGTTCGGATGAGCGAGAATTATTTTTCCGCCTGCTCCCCGTATCAAACCGGAAGCTTCTTCCAGGCTGACAGGCATCTTCGATACGTTACATTTCACCAGGTATTTGTCGAATGCCTCCCACTTGTCTTTGACAATGCCCTTTTTTACCATATAGTTGGCAATATGAGGTCGGCCGAATGATCCGTCAACACTTTCCTGTATTTCATCCAAATCCTGCTTCGTGAATTGTATCAGGCCTTCCTTTGCAAACTCGACGTTTATGTTGTTGAGAATTTTTTCCGCACGCATCTGTCTGAATTCTCGCAGGCTTTTCAGCTTGTCAATGAGCGGTTGGTAACGGATATCATACTGATACCCAAGCAGATCAAGGGATGTCGCTTTGCCGTCTTTGTATGAATGATGTGAAAAAGTGATATTGAGCTCGACGCCGGGAATGTAAGTGATTCCGAATCGAGCTGCCAGTGCAATCGCTTCTTCCTGACAATGGATTGCGTCATGATCTGTAATTGACATGACATCGATCTTTCTTCGTGCTGCCTCCGGGAAGATTTGATCGAGTGTCCATCTGCCGTCCGAACCGTTTTTTGAATGAATGTGAAGATCAATTTTCATGGGTTACATACTCATATGCCAGATCGTAATAGTTCTTTGCCTTCAGAAAAGCATTGTGCCGCGTCACATCATCCAGTGCCTCATCGTCAAGCATGAACGAGGTAACCTTGGCCCTGACCATCGCCCGGTACGTCTTATAAAAAGGTAAGATATTCAGTATTTCCGTATCTCCCGATTCTTGCGTATATGCATCGACAAATACAGCGGCAAGATCTCTCCGGTTGTTAAAGTCGAAATCCATTGACAGAAAGGCCACATCGGATGCCACATCACCGAAACGAAATCGCTCGTTGAACTCGATGCAGTCGAAGACAGAAATCTGATCATCATCGATACAGATGTGCTGAAGATGAAGATCTCCGTGACAGTCTTTTATATGGCCCTGATCTATTCTCTTGGCAAACAGAGATGCCTGGTTGTCCATGAACGACCTGCTCCACGATTCAATCGCATTGAACGTATCACTGCTGACAGAACCGCCGATGTACTTTCTCGTCTGGTCGAAATTTTCAACGACGTTTGTTGAAATAACCTCCAGCGTTCCGAATGATCTAGCCTTTTCATCGCTTTGGATATTTTTATATACACGAGCCAGGTATGTGCCGACACGTTTGACGTCGTCATCCGTAACTTTATTTTCTTCAACAAGACGATAGAGCATTCTTTCTTCTGGTATTTTTTTCATTTCGACGGCATATTCGACAATGTGGTCCCCATTGCTGAGCCGGAGATTACCGGTTTTATCCTCTATTATTCTCAACACATCGAGATAGACATCGGGGGCGAACCGTTGATTTAAGAGAACTTCCTTATCACAATAATATTTTCTTTTTCCAAGGGTGGTAAAGTCAAGAAATCCGAAATCGACTGCTTTTTTTACCTTGTAAACAAGATTGCCGGCAATGAAGATCTAGGAAATGTGAGTCTGGATAAGTTCGACTGTGTCCGGATTGTGTGGGTAAAACTCTGGCTTCATCATTGATTCAACAAGCCGGGGATGGTTCATAATGCTTCTCCTTATTCTCGAGGGTCAGTTTGGTATGCAGAATATATCGCTTAGGGCATGATCGCAAAGTTGGCGGCTATAATAACAGTTTTATCAAGAATCACAAGTTTTAATACCCGTTAAGGGACAATGGACAAAAAGGACAAAAAGGGACTTCCCATGTGGTTTTTTTTATGTAGTGATCAAGTATGGCTTGAAATTTCATGTAATCTTGTGGAAAATAGCCGAAAAAAAAGGAGATGATGCTAATGCGCGCTGCAGTTGCACTGTTTCTCGTTATCATAGTCTTTATTCCCTGTTATGGGTCTGCACAGTGTATCGTGGGAGATTGTCAAAAAGGGTATGGTGTTTTAACAATTCCCGACGGCAGGAAATATTCCGGTCAGTTCAATAATCGATTGATGAGTGGAAAAGGGAAAATGGTTTTCCCCGATGGAAGTGTCTATGAGGGTAATTTTGAAAATGACGCAATGAACGGTGATGGAACAATGGTCTACCCAGATGGCCGTCGCTACACAGGACAGTTTACGGATAATTTTATAACGGGTGAGGGGATTATGAATTTCCCCGACGGTGCAAAATATTCCGGTCAATGGAAGAATGGCACTATTGACGGCATCGGCATCATGATTTACACAGACGGCGCACGCTATAGTGGCCACTGGTCGAATAATAAAATTGATGGTGAGGGAACAATGACGTTTCCTGACGGTAGAAAATACTCGGGACAATGGAGGGATAGCAAGATTAACGGCCGCGGAACAATGATCTATCCCGATGGCATGACATATGTCGGAGAATTTATTGAAGACCGGTTTGAGGGGCAGGGGAACATAACCTATCCGGACGGAACAACCTATGTCGGTCAGCTCAAAGATGGTAAGTATGAAGGAACGGGAACACTCAACCGGCCCGATGGATCACAGTATATCGGTGAGTGGCGGGAGGGGAAAAGTAATGGTAAAGGGGTCCTGACCTACCCGGACGGCAGAAAGTACGAAGGCCAGTTTGTTGATGGCCACTATATGAAATAATGCCCCAAGACCCATAGCTTGGGGCGAAGGGAAGATAGAACACGACAGAATTTGTGGTTTCAATATGTGAAAGCATCTTTGGATAATGACAAGTCGAATATGAGATATCGTTATTTGGTTCCACCCTTACACGCTACACTTTATGCTTGGATCGGGCAATTGTACAAAAAGCCTCATATGGTAACCTGTTCAAAGTCCTGAAGATCCTTGATCATGATAACCCGGCTGAACAGGACAGCGAGTGCGTTTCCAACTGTTGCGGTGGGATTAGTGAGCGAATAAAAATAAACACTTTCCTTGGCATTTGGAGATTCCCCGCAGCATGTTGTGGGGTGCTTCGATTTAACACATTGATAATTCGTCACTTATTTTCAGCTTGAAATCTTTTGAACCTTGTAGTAATGTCCGAACACAAATAATTTGAGTTGGTGTTATTAGATATGCGAAATATCTGCTGATTCAAATTGGCCGTTTACGAGCAATTAATGTTTGCTCGCCGTGCCGTCCGGAACCGGAAAAAATTATTGTGACGAAACATGATTCCTTAACAATGTTGGACAGCAAGCATGCCGCCTCGTTTATCGTTGTTTGAGGCATAATCAGACAAGCTCAGTAACCCGAATGAACCAGAATAGCCGCCG
>CAZCGI010000139.1:0-5555 GCA_964498145.1 uncultured Syntrophaceae bacterium | reverse complement strand
GCATATCTGTTCCATGTCCTGAATCAGATCATCGGGGAACTCAAATTTGTCTGCACGTTGATTTTTCGAATATTTCATATGAGTGTTCCGCGAAGTGTTCGAAGAATTAGAACGATGTACCAGGGAAACCTTCTTTTTAACTTTTTTACGGGAAATCCTGGTTTTGATCCTGAGAGCCTTCTCCAGCACGGTGTGGGAACGGTCTATTATTTTCTGGCGGAGCGTCGCATGGGGCTGCATGAAGCTCTGTGGTCATCAGAGCTAAGGAATGTATCAGGTTTTGAAGATGGACCGTAATGTCAACATAGCGGTAAAGATAAGATTGTATTACGATTACCCATTATCAGACCGTATGAAATCGATCGTCTATCTCCATATATCGGGTTTGCATCATCCTTCGTTTGTGCAATATACAAATATAAGTAGTTATAGCTTCTTTGCACACTGAAAGCGAAATAAACACCTTTCAACAGCCAGGTGCTTGGAGGCAATGAGAAATAGAGTATCTCCCCGTATGTGCTGCAAAGCAAACATTTCGGACGCTGTACGTCTGACCTCGTGGGGAAAGATGCAATGCGAGATCTTTTTGCGACGGTTATTTGCAGGTGTACAGCATGGGGTGTGCGTGGTTAAAAGGGTTGTTTTTCCATCGTAGATAATGATACCGTATAAAACATCATTATGTTTAGCAGTGACTGAAATATGAAATCAACAAAATCTGCTTTTGCCCACAATCCCTTCGGAAATCTCAGGAAAATGATACAGGAACGGTCTATTGAACTGCCTGACGACTGTCATGACAGAGAGAATATTTCTTACAGTGATGAAGCTGATCCCATAGAAGATGAGAAACTTTTTCTGGAAGCCATGGAGGGTATCACGCCGATTGTGCGGGATGGTATGGTTGACGTTCGTATTGAAAGCACGGGTGGTGATGGTATAAGGAAAAGTGGTGATGATGAGGTAATCAGTCAGCTTAAAAATCTTGTCAACCGGGGAGAAGGATTTATCGTTGCCGATACTCCGGAGTATGTCGAAGGTACAGGCTATTGTGTGCGACGGGATGTGGCAAAGCGTCTTCACCGGGGAGAATTTTCCATACAATCTCATATCGATCTCCACGGTCTCACGGCAGAGGAAGCGAAAACCGCCTTTGAAAGATTTCTGAAAGAGAGTGTCATGACGGGGAAGAGGGCTGTACTGGTCATTCATGGGCGGGGACGCTCTTCACCATCGGAACCGGTGATTAAAAACAAAGTTGTCGATTGGCTTACCGGAGGACCCTGGAGAAAGTGGGTTATGGCATTTTCGAGCGCACGACGCTGTGACGGGGGTGCTGGAGCAACATATGTTCTTCTCAGGGAGCGCCCGCTGACGAAGCGATACCGTAGACTCAATACAAAAAGAAAAAAACAGAATACGTGAAAACCCAAGTGTTGTTTACGTATGCAAATCATGTCAATATTAATAGGTATACCATATGATTGAATCTACGGTTTTACTCATAGTTGTTGTTATTATCATTATTTTCGTTATCCTGTTCGGAAGGCGGATACAAATGCACTACGGGTCATTGCGGCCCAACGGAAAAGTTACCGAACGGTTTGAAATGTATGAAGTAAACCCGGATTTAATCTATTACATCAGTGGACCTGACGATTATCCTCACGCCATTATCGGTGTAGACCGCGAACGTGCCCTTTATTCGACAGTTTGGAAAAAAAGGGAGTTAACATCGGAGATGTTGAAAATCCTTGTTACCAATATGGAATCTAAGACCTCCCAAATGAACGCCTTGCTCCATGGTTGCGACATCCTTGACAACTCAGGACATTATATTGGGGATTGGTTCTCGGTTGTGGGAATACACACAGCGATTAAAATCGGTAAAGATAACCGAGTAAACATATATCCTCCACCGTCTGATGTCTATGAACGGAATTAATGCATAGTCATTCAGACAAGCCTTGTCTACATTGATATTTCTGTTCATACCTATCAGAGGTGGCAAAGAACTCTTCCGCGCTTGAATCCATCGATAATCATTCGCAGGGAAGTAAAATGAGTGTCGGTTGAATTAATGCCCCCCCCCTTTTTTACCTTAATATTTGTGTTGAAATGAAAAAATCAGCTTGTGAATATTCCTTTAGTAGGGTAAGTAAACGAAATTTTATAAGGCGAAAGCGAACAAAGAAGGTAAGAGGATTGTATGGATTTGGACAAACAAAAAGAATCAAACAACGAAGATGAAAAAAGTTTTGCAGAACTCTTGAATGAGAGCTTTGTCGGTCAGGGGCGGTTGAGGCCTGGTGAAAAGGTGCAGGCTCACATAGTTACCATAACGCCTGAATGGATATTTATCGATCTGGGATCGAAAAGCGAAGGGTACATCGCCCGGCAGGAACTGGTTGATGAAGACGGTGAATTGACCGTAAAAGAAGGTGATACCGTAGATGCCTATTTTCTTTATTCTCGAAATAACGAACGTTTGTTTACGACAAAAATCGGTAAAGGTGAGGCTGGTAGGGCACATCTCGAGGAGGCGTACAGAAGCGGAATTCCCATTGAAGGCTATGTCGAGAAAGAAATAAAAGGCGGATTTGAAATCAAAGTGGCGGGAAGTGTTAAAGGCTTCTGTCCATTTTCTCAGATGGGGCTTCGTCGTGTTGAAGGCTCAGGGGAATACGTTGGCCGTCACCTTACGTTTAAAATTATCGAATATGCCGAACGGGGTAGAAAAATAATATTTTCAAACCGGGTAATCAGGGAAGAGGAACTCAGAAAAGAGAAAGAAGCATTAAAGGAAACATTGAATGAGGGGATGACTGTTCGCGGAAAGGTTGCATCGCTCAGGAATTTCGGGGCCTTTGTCGATCTCGGTGCTGTTCAGGGACTTATTCCCATGTCTGAAATTCAATGGGGCCGAGTCGAAAATATTGAAGATGTGCTCACAGTCGGCCAGGAAGTTGAACCGATCATCATTGCGATAGACTGGAATGCAAATCGAATTACGCTGAGTTTGAAAAGAACCCTGGCGAATCCCTGGGATGGCGTTGACAATAAATATAGAGAAGGAAGCCGTCATCAAGGTAAGATTTCACGATTGACGAAGTTTGGTGCATTCGTTGAACTGGAACCCGGAGTAGACGGTCTCATTCACATTTCAAAACTGGGAAATGGCAAACGGATCAATCATCCGAGTGACGTTGTTGCCGTTGGTGACAAGTTAACTGTTGAGGTCGGGAAAGTGGATGGGGACAATAAACGCATTTCACTCGTGGGAGTTCAAACATCCCAGAAAGAAGAAAAGGATGGAAATGAAGATTACTCTCAGTTTGTAGAAAAATCCCCAACATCACTCGGAAAATTCGGGGATCTTTTGAAGAATAAACTGTCTAAAAATAGTTAAAAATATCGACAATCTTAAAGAAATTCATGATATAAAGAGCTCCGAAGCTTGATGCGCGGAGCTCATCAACGAATCAGGGAGTAACGATCTTGCCGCTTGGCATTGATCCCGGTACGACAATACGTGATTCTTCCTGACGCTTCATTTCTTCCAGTTTTGCAAACATCATTTCAAGTGCCCGATTCATGGCGTCGGGATATTTTTCAATTGCTTCTTTGAGGTTTTTTGCTTCGATGTGACACTGGAGCGGCATTGAGCCTTCGGGAGAAACCAGCTGAGTCTGTCCGATGAATATTGGTTTGCGGGTATAATCTTGTGATCCATCCGACTTGACGGGAGTCAGGCGTCTGATCGATCCGACCTTAACATCGGTAAATATTTCCTCTCGATAGATATTTTCGGAATCAAGGGCGATTTCCGACAGTGGGGTTGTGGTGGCTTTTGTATCCATAGAAAATTTTCTCCTTTGAAAGTTACGGCTAAAATTTCGGTTCCTGAGGCATCATATGCCCGAACGTTATAGCAGTGCCTCATAATAGCCGAGTTAAGGTGCGGTTATACCACGAAATGAATATTCAACAAATACCTTTTTGTAAAATGAGAAGATTGAAGATCATCTGAAAAAAATATTGGGAACATTTAGTCTACAATATGAGTCATTATTCTATGGTTGAAGTCATTCAAACTTTTTAAATGTGAATGACAAATCGTAATTGAGGAGTTTGAAAAGTTCAGAATTAACGAATGTAAGGGTATGAAAAACGTGCACCGCATTAGTATAAAAAGACGTTATGCCATTTCTCTTGAGATAGATGATTATATCTGCTAATTCGAAACCATATTGTTCGATCATGACAGGAAAACTTGCACCAAGGGGGGGAATAATCTTGAAAGCATTCAAAATAGAAAACTATATTATTGCGGCAGATCTCATTGAAGATGCCATGAACCTGTTCAAACATGATATCAGCGGTTATTATCCTGAGATTGTTGAAGAGGTTGATATTAATGATGAAATAAAGTCTGAGGACGGATGTGTTATGACGATTAAAGAAATCATTAATGAAACCTTGGATGAACGTCAAGCCTGGTGCAGGATGGGGATCCCCTGTGAAGTCTATCGGCCCTTTCTCATACGAAAATTGAAACACTGATTTCTGGATATTATCTCAACATTCCTGGCAATTTTGGGAATGATTTTGATAATGTGTTGATATCTTTACATAGTGCCACAATGACTCACTGTAACGTATTTGATTCAGAGGAAATATTTATAACCATATGATATCATTATAAATATATAATGCATAAAACATGTGCAATTTGCTATAAAATTGAGGTTATGGGGCATTTACAGAGTTTACAAACAACTCTGTCAACAGGTTTATCCACACTGCTGTGGATTACCGATCATTATATTGGAAAAAGAGATTTTTTTGGCAGATGCGGTTATGATAGCAATCACGTGTACAATGTCATGAATATAAAATCAAAAAGGTATTGAAGGGGATGTGATTTAGAAAGTGAGGGTCTTCTCCGACTTAGTTGCAAAAGAGGATCCGAGGGTTCAAGTGTTTGTATTTTAAATGGTTATTCTTTGACAAATACTTTCAATACGGCATACGTATTCATACATACTCGATATGAGTTATGAAAAAAATCAAACATATTCACCCTATCGGCATTTCAGTTGAATCCTCGAACCCTTGAATCCTGAAAAAAAAGCAACTTTTTCGGAGATGAAGCGAAAATAATAACTTGACATACATTTAAAATACTATATAGTGCGCAAGTCAACGTACCTTAGCGGCAGATCGGCAGCGGGGTGCGGTAAAGTTAGGATTGAAACATTTTAAAGTACGAAGTTAAACAGCTGTATCTTAAGTCTTCTGTTATTTCTACATGTAGGCGATCCAACTTTAGTAAAAACATGAAAGGAGGATTGCCACTATGCAGAAAGGTACCGTAAAATGGTTCAATGAGAGCAAAGGATTCGGCTTCATCGAAAGTGATGAAGGTGGTGATGTGTTTGTTCATTACAGTGCTATTCAAAGTGATGGTTTCAAGGTTCTGCACGAAAATCAGCGTGTAACCTTTGAAGTTGAGCAGGGTAAAAAAGGCCCGGCTGCCGCTAACGTTAAAGCTC
>CAZCGI010000138.1:0-5588 GCA_964498145.1 uncultured Syntrophaceae bacterium | reverse complement strand
TAGTGGATGATCGAGGATATAATGATTATCGTCTCTTTGGCACATGGACATCCAACGGATGAATCTCTTTACCCATCGGGATCTGTGGGCATGGTTGAATAAACCTTTTGATGTGCCGCCGGTTCCCTATGTACAAGAACAGCTTAAACTTGGGGTTGCTTAATTCGGACAGCATCATGGTACAAAAAAAGAAACCTGTTTTTGAAAAGGGTAAAAACCCGTACAAAATGGCAATAATATCAATGTGGATGTTTGAAATTCTCAGTTAATTTGGACAGCAATGTGTGGATTTATCAAAAAATGGAATAGACACGGTAAAAATGAATTTAAGAAACAACCCGTCGTTGATCGGACGTGGGAGATGAACAACGATGTGCAACCCGCGATTAGCAGCCACGGTTTTTGAATGGCCTCATGTTGGGAGTTTTTACCGGCTTCTACAGAAAACATGGGTTGACAGTGATAAAGTCAAAAAAAATTGATTTCGTTTGAAATTGTTGGCGCAAACTTAACAATATTGGTACATTGTCATATCAAATTGAAAGGCTGTCGAGAATGCCCATATGTCATGACATGTAAAAAATTCCCTTATCTTGTTACCGTAAAACCTATAATGAAGCAGCAGAGGCGCGGAGGGTAAAGCGGACCGTACATCTGAAACTCTTGAACGGTTTCGCACTTTTTAACAGCCTGTTGAGGATACCCGTGTTTCTTTATTGATCGTCTCTACGTTTTGTTACGATGAGATGATGTCGTATGGGGAGGTTACAAGCATGAAAAAAGTATTTCAAGCAGTCAAAGTCAGTGATCGGGTTTACTGGGTTGGTGCAATCGATTGGAATATCAGAGATTTCCACGGTTACACCACGAAACGGGGAACCACATATAATGCATATCTGATTTTAGCGGATACAATAACACTTATCGATACCGTACGGGCACCGTTCAAGGATGAGATGCTGGCCCGAATCGGCTCACTCGTTGATCCGAAGGACATTCGGTATCTTGTATCGGATCACTCAGAAATGGATCATACCGGCAGTCTTCCCGAGTTTATTTCAGCAATAAGCCCCGAGAGGATTTTTGCATCGACTATGGGAGTGAAGACACTGCAGGAGATGTATCACTTGGATAAAAGCATTGAACCACTTGCCGATGGTTCTTCGCTTGATCTCGGAAATATGACACTTTCTTTCTATGAGACCCGCATGCTTCACTGGCCCGACAGTATGTTTTCGTATCTTTCGGATGAAAAGATATTGTTTTCTCATGATGCTTTTGGAATGCATTTGGCGACATCGGAACGGTTTGCCGATGAAATTAATTCCTCCATCCTTGATTATGAGGCGGCAACATATTTTGCCAACATCCTGCTTCCGTATTCTCCGCTCATTCTGAAACTATTGGATAAAGTTGATTCGATGGGACTCGCCTTAGACATTATAGCTCCCGATCACGGTCCCCTGTGGCGTTCCGATATCGGAAAAATCATCGATCACTACCGTACCTGGGCTTTACAGGAACCGAAGCGCAAGGCTGTTGTCGTTTATGACACAATGTGGCATAGTACCGAACTGATGGCAAAGGCAGTCAGTGAAGGGTTAGCGTCCGCCGGCGTCAGTGTCAGGCACATGTCAATGCATACGAACCACCGAAGTGATGTGGCCTATGAGATTCTCGATGCAGGCGCACTTGTTGTGGGATCGCCGACGCTGAACAATAACCTCTTCCCGACAATTGCAGATATTTTAACGTATCTTAAGGGATTGCGGCCTCAGAACCTTATTGGCGCTGCATTCGGATCATATGGTTGGAGCGGCGAATCGATACGGCATGTTCATGGCATGCTCAGTGACATGAAGGTGGAGGTCATCGGTGACGGTGTTTCCGTAAAACATGTTCCCGATGCTGAAGTATTGGAACAATGTTATACTTTGGGAGTCGATATCGGTAAGAGATTGAATGCAAAAGTCAGGAATTGAGACAGATAGAAAAATGATGTGAAGCAGTAACAGATTGTCGATTACCTGTAACGATATGATCGGTGTATTCAGGTCCGAGAAAGGAGATAAAGATGCAGAAGTACGTTTGTACGGTGTGTGGGTATGTTTATGATCCGGCCAAAGGAGATCCGGAGGGAGAGATTCCCCCGAATACGTCATTTGAAGATCTGCCCGATGATTGGGTCTGCCCGGTATGTGGTTCGGGCAAAGATATGTTTGAGCCCGAGTCCTGAACCACACCGAGACCGCCATTAATGGAGTCAAAGCTCTATGTTATCGGCGATGACTGTGAGCTTGCGGTCTGTAAGAGGATTTTGTGAATAACGTTGCCGTAGAGGAACGCCAAAAGATTGTTCTTGAAGAGTTGTATTGCCGGTACAATACGCGGGAATATGTTGAACCGGACCCGATCCAGTTCCTCTACCGGTATGACGATCTCCGTGACCGTGAGATCGTTGCACTGATCGCATCATCTCTGGCGTACGGAAGGGTTTCGCAAATAATCAAGACAATTGCGCTTGTAATCGATGCAATGTATCCGTCACCGTATCGGTTTATTATGGATGAGCGGGATTCATCGCTGGTCGATCGCTTTTCGCGATTTCAATACCGATTTACATCGGGGAAAGAACTGGCAGCGCTTCTCCAGAAAGTAAAGCAAACCATCGAGAAATGGGGAAGCCTGAGACAGTGCTTTTCTGCCAGTATGAACGATGATGACGAAACGGTGGAGCATGCACTGTGCCTGTTCACTGAGGCTATGGGAAGGGCCGGGAACAGTGATGTCTGTAAAAGTCTGTTGCCACGACCGGCGAGAGGAAGCGCCTGCAAGCGATTGAATCTCTTTCTTCGCTGGATGGTTCGGCATGACGATGTCGATCCGGGAGGATGGAATGATGTGCCGGCGTCCAAACTGATCATACCGCTTGACACTCACATGCATCGAATCTGTCTGGCCTGTGGAATAACCAACAGAAAACAGGCTGACATGCGCACCGCACTTGAAATAACGCGTTTTTTCAGGGATCTTTGCCCCGATGATCCGGTTAGATATGATTTTCCGCTGACCCGATTGGGGATTCGGAATGATATGGACGTTAAGGAATTTCTTCAAGCCTGGGGGAGCAAGGAAGAATCCTGTAAATCATGATGATATATGAGTCTGTGAAAGGAGTTTCGGCACGTGCATGAAAAGATGAAAGATGCGTTGCATGAGGTTTACACCGGAGAGGCGAAGGCGGCCTTACGGCTCAAGGTCTTTGCGAAGAAGGCGGAAGAGGAAGGGTATCCTCAGATGGCAAAACTCTTTCGGGTAATTGCCTTTTCAGAGGAAATTCATGGTGCCCTGGCACTTCGGGTGCTCAGGGAAATCGGTACGACTGAAGAAAATCTGCGCGAGAGCTTCGAATCGGAAACCAGTGTGGCCCAGGTGGCTTACGATACGTTTCTAAAGCTGGCGTATGAACTGGGAGAAAAAGGAGCAGCCTGGCTTTTTACTCAGAATCGCGATGTTGAAGAAGTTCACGCAAGCCTGTATAAAAAGGCATTAAATGATATTCTCAGTGAAAGGGTCACCACCTATTACGTCTGTTCAATGTGCGGATACGTCTCTGATGGTGTTCTTCCTGAAGAATGCCCTGTCTGCGGAGCAAAGAAAGATAAATTTGTTCAGTTTGACTGAGCCCGATCACCCAAGGTATCTGGAACCGAAAATACACCGTAAAAACGTTTTGTTACATGAGGCGGATTACATGATTCGAAGGGGGTATGAATAAATGCGCTTTAAGAGAGGTGCAGGGAATGTATTGCTTATATTTTTGTTCATGGTGCTGTTCACTTCTTCGGCCCTGTCTGAGGAAAAGACGTTAACGCTGACACTTGAGGAAAGCATTAATCTCGCTCTGCAACAGAGTGTCACCATACATTCTGCCCGTGAAGGTGTCAAGGCGTCGGAATCCGAGAGGAAAGGTGCATTGACGGGATTTTTCCCGACCCTGAACACGAAGTATTATTACACGAGACTGAAAGACGATCCATGGACAACATTACCGGTTCTTGGCTCGTTCCAGACGGGAACGAAGGACAACTACACCTGGGAAGTTGAGGTAACACAACCGATTTTCGCCGGCGGGAAGATATACAGCAATTATCAGATTAACAAGCTCGGTGCCGAGGTCTCCCGAATGAATGAATCGACGAGTATCGAGAACATCGTCGAGAGTGTGAAAACATATTACTTTAACATACTCAAAAGTGAAAGAATCCTTAACGTTGCACAACAATCAGTGGAACAGCTGAAAGCTCATCGCGATATCGCCCAGAGTTTTTATGATGTGGGACTCATTCCCAAAAACGATCTGCTGTATGCCGAAGTGGAGCTGGCGAACGGTACCCAGGAACTCTTCAGGGCTGAGAACGGCGTCCGGTTGGCAAAAGCCCAATTCAATACTGTTCTGCGCCGTTCCATTAATGAGCCGATCGAGGTTCAGGACATACTCGACTATACACCATATACGATAGACCTTGACGAGTGCCTGAAAAAAGCGTTTGAGAATCGTTCCGAGATAACGGCGTATGAACTCATTGCCGAACAGGCACAGAAGGCGGTGACCCTCGCCAAGAGCGATTTTTATCCCTCTGTTAATGTTGTCGGGAACTACTCTAAGTATGGTGATGAACCGAATGTATCGGGGAGCAGATATAGTGACGAGGAAGACTGGCGGGTTATGGCGATTGCAAGTTGGAATTTCTGGGAGTGGGGAAAGACGAAACATGCCGTTGACGCATCAAAAAGCAAAGCCCTGCAGGCAGAGGATGCTCTGCTGGATCTGAAGGATCGAGTAGCGTTGGATGTAAAGAATTCATATCTGAACTTGCGGGAGGCGGAAAAGCGTATTCTTGTAGCCCGGAAGGCAATTGAACAGGCGGAAGAAAATTTCAGGATCAACGAAGAGCGATACAAGGAGCAGGTGGCGACATCGACAGATGTAATCGATGCTCAGACCCTCCTGACAAAAGCGAAATCCAATTATTACAATGCTCTCAGCGATTATAATATCGCCGTGGGAATTCTGGAACGGTCCATGGGAATCGGCTATGCTCCGCCGACTGAAGCTGAACCGGTCAAGGAATGAACGGGGCAGTTGTGTGGAGATGAATGATAAAGATAGGTATCATCAACTGCTTAAGGGCAACTATATCATGAAACACTCAACATCATAACAGGAGGATTGCCATGAAAGAATTTATGAGAAAAAGTATGTTATTCGGCATCGGTCTTGCGACACTGACAAAGGAAAAGATAGAAGAGACGGTTGAAGATCTCATCAAGAAAGGGGAGATGACCGAAAAGGAAGGAAAAGAAACGATTAATGACCTGGTAAAAAAATCGAAGGAAGTAACGGACGAACTGACTGATAAAGTGGAAAAAATGGTGGCTGATGCTCTGCAGAAATTAAATATTCCCACCCGGGATGAGTTCCTGGCGCTCAAAGAGAAAGTGGAAAAGATGGAAGCATCTCAGGGAAAAAAGGAATAATAAATGTTTATCGGGAAAATCGGCATCGTTTCCAAGACGTACCGGCA
>CAZCGI010000137.1:0-5637 GCA_964498145.1 uncultured Syntrophaceae bacterium | reverse complement strand
ATGAACATTTCCCGCGGCACTTTGGAATTCAAGGTGTTCGGCGCAATTCCCGATCTGAATGCAAAAATCTACGTCTACTGCAAAACAAGCGGACGAGCAGCTCTGGCTACGAAAACGCTCAACGATCTCGGTTACAAAAATGCAGTTCTTGCAAACTTCCAGTATGCCGACTGGGTCAAGGCAGGTTATCCGGTAGAACGATAAACTGATCAAACGGCGGACACCTGTGAGCCTCCATCACAGGTGCCCATCACCACAACTTTTTCCTTATACAAACACGTGAGGCCATGAAACCACAATCGTTCAAGATTTCACGTCGTAGTTTCCTTAAGGGAACGGCCGCGACGGCGGCGGCCCTGTCTATGGGAACGCTTGATTTCCGAAGCTGGGCGCAGACGAGCGCGCAGGCTCCGGTCACCAGGATTCCCACACTTTGCAACGGCTGCGGAAACAGGTGTGCCGTTTTCGCCTCCGTCAAGAACGGCCGCATATGGAAAATAGAAGGCAATCCCGAAGCCAACGGAAATCAGGGAGTACTCTGTCCGAAGGGACATGGGTATCTTCACGACATTTACAATCCCAACAGGGTCCGGAGTCCGTTGAAACGGGTCAATGGAAGCTTTCAGCCCATTTCGTGGGAACAGGCCTATAAGGAGATCGGTCAGAAGATTAACATCCTCCTTCTTGACAACGGTCCCGATACGATCTTCTGGGTGAATTTTCCCCAACCCAATCATGCCTACGCCCTTCGGCTCATGCATGCCATGAGGAGTCCCCATTATTTCAGTCACGGTTCCACCTGTTTCACCGCCCGGAGCGCCGGCTGGGTTCATACCGTAGGGACGCTGCCCTCGAACGACCTGGCCAATTCACGCTTTATTATGATGATCGGCAGGAACCCCGCCGGCGGAATCGATCTGGGCCAGGTGAAGGATATCGTCAAGGCGAAAGAGCACGGGGCAAAACTGGTCGTCGTTGATCCACGGCATAATGAAACAGCCATTCTGGCCGATGAGTGGCTGCCCGTCAGGCCGGGGACCGATCTGGCGCTGCTGCTTGCCATGATCAATGTCATCGTGGAAGAAAAGCTCTACGACAGAGAGTTCCTCGATACATACGCCGTTGGACTGGACAAGCTGGAGGACCAGATCATCAACTATCCCCCCCAATGGGCGGAAAAAATCTGCGACATTCCCGCTGGAACGATTATCCGGCTTGCCCGGGAAATGGCTTCGAAGAAACCCCACGCCCTGGTTCACCGCGGCTATCACGGCGCCTTCGGGGCACAGTATCTCAACAGTTTCCAGACCGCCCGGTCCGTAGCCATCATCAACAGTCTCCTGGGCAACATCAATCGCAAGGGCGGCGTTTATTTTGCCCAATCGGCGAACCTGGGAGAACTGCAGCCTACTCACCCTGCACCGGCAGGACCGCTGGTGCCGAAAGCCGATGGAACGGGGATACCGGGGCGGTACCCGCTGGGTTCTTACGGTGACGGCATCTCCCATGCCATTCCCGAGCTGGCGCTTCGGGGCAAATTAAAGTGCGGCTTTGTCTATCACAACAATCCGCTGAGAACGAACCCGAATCCCAAGCGGGTCATCGCCGGCTATAAGAAACTGGAACTGCTCGTCGTCATCGATCCCGTCATGTCTGAAACCGCATCAATTGCACATTATGTACTACCCGCTTCATTTCACATCGAGGCGGATGAGGCGATTGATACCCGGCATTACGGAAAACGTGCCCAAGTCACCCTGCAGCAAAAGGCCGTTGAGCCTCTATTCGACACCCGCTCCGGATTCCGGATCATCACCGAACTGGCTCAACACATGGGGGTGGGGAGATACTTCAACTTTACTCTGGATGAGGCCAACGAACTGCGACTGAAACCCCTTGGCGTTACCCTGGCAGAGCTCAAGGCCAAGGGAGTCTTGCCGGTAGGTGAATACTGGAAGGAAGGATTCGATAAACTGGATACCCCGTCGGGGAAGGTGGAAATCTATTCAGCCACCCTGGAACGACTGGGATATCCTTCAATCCCCCGATGGGAGGCGCCGCTGGTTTCGCCGGACGAAAATGACCCTCATTCCTTCCGTCTCATACACGGAAAGCAGGCCATCCACACGCATGCTATGACGGCCAATACTTCATATCTGATGGAAATCAGCAAGCGCTACGATTTGATTCGCCTGTGGATTAACAGTCAGCGGGCGGAAAAGCTGGGAATCAAGGATGGAGATCTGGTGCAGCTCACATCCCTGGTGGGGGAAGGGAAGATCCGGGTCAAACTGACGGAAGGATTGCACCCGTCCTGCGTCTGGCTTCCCAGCGGCTATGGAATATTCTCCAAACACCTGACGACAGCCTACGACCAGGGTCTGTCCTATAATGATTTCCTGCCGACGCTCTTCGATCCGGCGGTAGGCCATGTTATGGCTTCAGAAATCATCGTGTCGGTGAATAAGGTCTAAGGGGGGAAATATGCCGCGATACGGAATGGTCATCGACGAGACGAAATGCGTGGGCTGCTATGCCTGCCGCGTGGCCTGTCAGAACCAGAACAACCTTCGTGAAACAGAGGCATACAACCTTCTGCAGGAACGGGAATATGGCACGTTTCCCGATGTTCAGCGGGAGTTTATGCCGATACAGTGTCAGCACTGCGACAATCCCCCCTGTGTCGCCGTGTGTCCCACGGGAGCATCTCACAAACGTCCCGACGGCGTGGTGCTGGTCAACGAAAAGGAATGTATCGGCTGCAAATATTGCATCGCTGCCTGCCCTTACAACGTCCGCATCATCAAAAAGGAGGGCTATGTAGAAAAGTGTCGTTTCTGTATCGAATTCGTGGAGGAGGGCGGAACCCCGGCGTGCGTGACGACCTGTATGACCGGCGTGCGCATTTTCGGGGACCTGGATGATCCTAACAGCGAAATATCCCGGTATATCGCCAAAAATCGAACCCGGCTTGAGCGGTTCAGGGAAGAGCTGAACACCAAGCCGAGAATCTATTACCGAAGAGCTTGAGAAACATGACGAGAAACGAGAAGGAAACCTTATGCATTCTTGCTGCATGCCTTCTGGCACCGCCCGATGAACATCTGCTGGCGGATCTGGAACAGCGAGATCTTCGCGCATTTCTGGAGCAGCACCTTTCCGCGTCGGAGGGCAGCCACCAGGTGCTGTCGGGACTCTTTGAAAGCGGCGGTCCCGAAGACTGGCTGCCCGAACTGCAGGGGGCCTACGACCGCCTCTTCGGCCAATACGGAGAAAAGAAAATATCACTTATCGAGTCAACGTATAAAACATGGTCGGACGATAAAGAGTGCAGCATGGTTTTCGCCGCATCTAAGGGACTCATCATGGGCGACTGTGCCATCCATCTGCGCGACATCTATCGAGCACTGTCCCTTGATGTCCCGGAAGAATTCAAAAGCACGCCCGATCACGTGATTCTGGAACTGGAATTTCTGGCTCTTCTCTACCGCCATGGGAGTGATGAACAGATTCAGCGATTCATCGATGACCATCTCGACTGGATCCCGGATTTGAGGGAAGCAGTTGAACAGGCACAGCCGGATCGATTTTATAGAAGCGTCATTGCAATGATCGATGTATTTTTAAAGAACGAGAAGCAAAACGGAAGCGTGAATCATGAAAAGAAGACAATTCATTAAATTCGGTTTCACTGCACTTATTATGGGCGCCATAAGCGTTCTGACCGGGTGCGGCAAAGCCACCGACGTTCCCCAACGGCTGGGTAATCAGGATGGCCTCTGGAACGCCGCCACTGCGTCGGAACAAGCAAGTCCGCCGCTGGAGCTGTCCTATGCGAAAGATACCCCGGCTTTCTTCCGCGACGAATCACTGGGTAAAGTGGATCCGAATTTCAAACCCCAAATAGGAGGCGGGTGAAGCTGAGCGTGATTCGCCGTGGGCGAGTCATGTTTCGCAAGGTTCCGGTGAAACGGTTCCCGTGGGGATGCCGGTTCATGTGTGTGCGTTAAGAAAGAACGGGGAGAACGACATGGAAGGAACAGTCTTCGTATTCTGGAACTGGTTGGTGGTGATTTACCTTTTCGTCGCCGGGGTGAGTGCCGGAGCCTTTGCCATTTCGGCGCTGGCCTATTTTCTCGGCGAGGAGAAATATCAGGACATTACCCGCATTGGTGCATATATAGCGCCGTTTCCACTGATTCTGGGCATTTGCTGTCTTATCTATGATCTGGAACGACCGCAGCTTTTCTGGAAGCTGATGACCACCCTTCAGGCCTACTCCGTCATGTCTCTGGGAGCATGGCTGCTGCTTCTCTTTTCCACCCTCAGTTTTGTGTATTTCTATCTCTGGCTCCCCGATTCATTTGACGTGATACATTTCATCAGGTGGATGGCAGGAAAAACAGGTATGGTGAAACTCATCCAATGGGCTGACTCGAGCAAAGTATTGGCCGTGTTGAATCGAGAACATCTCAATGGCCTCCGGGGCTGGGTGGCGCTTATCGGTCTTCCCATTTCCCTTCTGGTAGGTATCTACACGGGAGTTCTGCTCGGCGCACTGGTGGCACGGCCCTTCTGGAATAACCCCATGCTTCCCATGCTCTTCCTGGTGTCCGCCCTGAAGACGGGGACGGCATCCATCTGTCTGGTAGGCTGCTTTATCAAGGGATTCGGCAAGATGAGCCGGGAGCAGATAGAAACCAACAAATTTATAATCCATTCCATCGATTTCGTCCTGATGATCCTGGCAATCATCGCAATCTTGCTGTTTATCTTCGGACTCTATACGTCTTCTCGAAGCTCTGTCGGCGCCGCCCATCTTATTATGGGAGGGCCATATACCATTCTCTTCTGGGTAATCGCCGTGGGAGTTGGACTCTTTCTGCCATTGAGTCTTGAAGTGTATGAACTGATACCGCATTTCGTTCGGCGGACGGCTCTGCGGGAACACAATCCCTGGATATCCGGCGCGGTAACGGTAGCTGTTCTTACCGGCGGGTTCATTCTCCGGTATGTCGTGGTCTACGCGGGCCAGACCCCTTTGCCGCTCGTTTCGTGAAATCTGCAGTGGGTCAACAATTATGAAAGTGTTCAGGTTTTACCGCCTCGACACACAGGACTGGAATAGGTTATTTTTTCAATTCCTCCTTCACTGCCAGTCCCAGTTCCTCCAGGATCAACGGCTTGTGATTAAATCGACCGGCTCCCAGTTTTATTGTTTCTTTTACATCGTTCGTTTCGGCAAACCCACTGACAATGATGGCCTTTTGTTGAGGGTGAATGAGCTTGATTCGCTCATATGTCTCACGTCCGTTTATTCCCGGTTCCATGATCATATCGAGCAGCAACAAATCGACGCTATGTTCCTTCAAGTAATCGATAGCCGCCTCGCCGCCGGAAACGGCTTTTGCGTTATACCCCAATTTCGCCAACATGTTGCAGGAGATTTCCCGTTGGCTTTTCACGTCATCGATGACCAGGATCGTCTCTCCGTTGCCGCATAAATTCTCAAGAGGAACAGACATCTTGTCAACGACATCCTCTCTCGTTATGGGAAAGTACACTTCGAATGTTGTGCCCTGCTTGCTGCTGACTATATTAATGTAGCCCTGGTGGTCCTGCATCACATTCCACACA
>CAZCGI010000136.1:4003-5649 GCA_964498145.1 uncultured Syntrophaceae bacterium | reverse complement strand
GGGCTTTCCCTGAATTCATTGCCGTTATAACAACAAAATACGATACACTGGCCTCACTTGCAGGGAAATACCTCAAGGATCCCTCAAAGGGATGGATAATCGCCGATTTGAATGCCATAGAAACCGTCACCCCGGGGCAGCGGCTGATCATTCCGCTGACAACAGAAATAACGGGGGGAATCACCGCCACGTCATACCAGACCGTTCCGGTCCTCGTATATCACAACTTTTCGAAATATACTGCCGATCAGACATCAGTCACCAAATCCAATTTTGAATCCCAGATGAAGTATTTGAAAGATAATGGCTATCATGTCATATCAATGGACCAGTTTTATGATTTTCTCGAATATGACATTCAAATCCCCGGCAAGTCAGTCGTTCTGACCATTGATGACGGCTGGCGGGGCGTTTATGACATCGCCTATCCTATCCTCAGAAAGTACGGATATCCTGCAACGCTGTTCGTCTATGCGGACATCATCACGGGTTCTCATAAAACACTTTCATGGAATCAGATTCGTGAGATGATGGGAAATGGACTTGACATACAAAATCATGGAAAAACCCACCGCAATCTCGCCCGGAAGAATCCGGAAGAATCCATTGAAACATACTTCGAAGATATAAAACGAGAAGTAACGGCAGCACAACGAAAAATCAGACAGAAGCTTAATAGAGATGTACGGTTCATTGCATACCCTTACGGAGAAACAAACGGGCTTGTCATTGCCCTCCTCCAGCAGCTTGGGTATAAAGGCGCATTCACCGTTAATCGTGGAGGAAATCCATTTTTTGTCAATCGGTATAGGATAAATCGATCCGTCATTTTCGGAACGATGGACATACAGGAGTTCGCAAAGAATCTCACTGTCAGGAGCAGGAGGGCATTACGATAAGCATCGTTTCTCGTTATACGAAAATATTGTGCGTGATCATGGCAATGGTATTGCTCGGGGGATGTGCCACAGTATCGACGTCGTCAGTCCTGAAAGACCCTTTTGAGGATGTCCCCGTACTGTACGCCAAGCGAGCACAGGACTATGAAGCCAAAGGGCAACTTCGAGACGCCATTCGATGCTGGAAGGTTGTGTCCGCTTTTCATCCCGACGTGCAACAGACGAACGAAAGAATAAAATCCCTCGAAATGATTGTGACAAGAAAAGGGAAAAGGCATTATGAACAAGGGGTCTCTTATTACGAAAAAGGCATGATGAATCAGGCCCGCCGAGAGTTTATTCTCTGTCTCTCCTACACCCCCGACAACAAAGAGGCCGTTGAATATCTCCAGAACAAAATAAGAGAAACGATCTTTACATTTTATGAAACAAAACCGGGAGATACGCTGTCCGCAATCGCTCAGGAAACCTACCAAAATCAAACAAACGATTTTCTTATCGCGTACTTTAATCATCTTGATCGTCGAACGGAATTAAAAACAGGGCAAAAACTAAAACAACCCCTGGCTGAGATCATACCGTCGAGAGAGCATGCACGAGAATCGGTGCCTGAGGGAGAACCGGATACAAGAGAGGGAATTGATTGTAATCAGTTGATGGTCAAGGCCGTTAATCTCTTTCAAACAGGAGAATACAAAGCAGCCATATCAATGGCGAGAAAAGTTCGGGATTATGACGTAACAAACA
>CAZCGI010000136.1:0-3980 GCA_964498145.1 uncultured Syntrophaceae bacterium | reverse complement strand
GATCAGCTCGAGGAAGAGGCGGAGAAGCACTACAGAATGGGAGTTAATTCTTTCATCAATGAAAATATAAAAGATTCCATCAGAGAATGGGAGATAACGCTCCTTCTCAATCCGGAACATGAAAAAGCCCAAATTAATATAGAGAAAGCTCGAAATCTCCTCATAAAACTGGAACACTTTAAATAATGCAGGTCAAAGCCGGTAATCTTCGGAGTGTTCAATGAATTCTCTTCCACGCTCAGAAGATCTGCTTCACTCCAAAATAATTTTGACAGGACCTTATACCTATGAAAATCAGCTCACAGTTCACGGGTATGCCACTGAAGGAATACAAGACCGAAATAACCGGCCGGGATATGATGAACTATGCCGCTGCGTTCGCGGATACCAATCCCTGTTATTTCGACGACGAGCGTAGCGAAGGCATTATTGCACATCCCCTGTTTTGCGTTGCCGTAACCTGGCCTATCCTGGGAAATATATGGGATTATATCGAGTCCGCCGAGTTTCCGATCGAAGTCATAGCGACACTGGTTCATTATACGGAGCACTGTGAATTCCACCGACCGATCCTTCCCGGAGATACCCTCACGATCAGGGGAACCGTGGCGGCAATCCTACCTCACAAAGCGGGAACATACATTGTCATCCGATTTGCAGCCCATGATGAAATGGAAGCTCCCGTATTTACGGAGTATGTCGGCGGCATGCTGAGGGGAGTCACCTGCGTGGATAACGGTGCGGGAAAAGATGAACTGCCTCGACGCTACAAGCCGAAGAATGATACTAACACCCGCTGGAAATCTATTGTTTACATTGATCCCAGGCTAAGCTTCATTTACGATGGCTGCAGCGGAATCCATTTTCCAATCCATACCTCACGGCGATTTGCTCACCAGGTCGGACTGCCGGATACCATCCTGCAGGGGACGGCAACTGCGGCCATAGCTCTTCGCGAAATCGTAAACAGAGAAGCCGACATGAACCCCCGTCTGGTCCACTCACTATCCTGTCGATTTACCGGCATGATACTTCAGGACACCGATATCAGTATTGAATGTGTGGATATGGAATCGGAAGAAAATGGAAAAGGCCTGTTTTTCCATGTACAAAACCATGAAGGCAGAAAAGCCGTCAGCAATGGTTATATCGTACTGAAAGAAAAATAATTGTTACTCCACCATGGCCGGTTCCGATAACCAAACGCGCCGGTATACCGGGGACACCATACGGGTGATTTTTGACCATTTCAATGTGTCGTATCCGCCGTACCGTTACCATCTACTCCAGATGACTCGTATCATTGAAAAGGAAAATCGTTCTCCTGGATCCATCAACGGAGATATACGTCTTCGATGCAACTTCCACGGTAACGTCTCTGAGACTGGCAAGCCGGAGACTCTGAAGCCTGCATAAGATGACGGCAATTGTGAAATTGTGGGAAACAACGAGGGTGTTCCTTGACACCGCGATAATTTGTTCGATGGCTGGCCATGCCCGCTGCTGGAGGTCAACAAGTGATTCACCCCCGGGAATGACAAGCGGTCCGGGATCGACCGCCCATCGACTGAGGAAGGATGCATAACGTTTTCTCATCTCTCGGAATGTCAATCCTTCGAAAACACCTTGATCAAGTTCCCGCAGGTCCTCATCGATCTCAATATCAACAGCGTGAAACCTTCCGATTGCCTGAGCAGTCTGGTACGCCCGTTTCAGAGGACTTGAAACAATCCTCTCAATTGCTTCGTTCTGTAAACACCGACCAAGGATTTTCGCCTGTTCCCTTCCACGTTCGCTTAACTCGATATCACTGACGCCCTGAACCCTCTGTTCCAGATTCCACACGGTTTCACCATGTCGCACAAGAATCAGCTTCATCACTTCCACCGTACCTTTATTACATTGCATTATAGACCGTTAAGGGTATTACACGACAACTTCTTCAATCGTCATCACTTTATTCTTCGGCGTCACCGTCATTCTTAAAAAACACCAATTCTATATCCCTGTGAAACAAATCGAAATCTATTGAATTTCTTAAAAATTAAGGCTACCATGAGAACCAAATTATAAAAACCGACAAGCCTTATGCCGTCCGTTGAGGTTTTGGTAAAATATGAGAGAATCGTCGGAGTTACCTTGTCCCCTTAACGTTTAAAATGACACGGCAATGCAAGAAAAAAGTCTTTTTAAAACATTTATTGGTGCAATATCAAAATGACGGTTGAAGACGTTGACTTTAGCAAGCGAGTACACACAAATTTCAGGGTGTTTCACGAACTGATGACCAGAAGAATCCAGGAGATTCTTCTGGTGTCAAGTCCATATGATGCATTCATTCTGGAAGAGGACGGCAGTCTCGCATCAAGAATCATCCATGAATACAGCGGTCTTAATCTCAGCAGACCTCCCCGGGTAACACGGACATCATCAGCCCACGAGGCCCTATTGCTTCTCTCTGAGAAAACATTCGACATGGTACTTGTCACGCCTCATCTGAATGATCTGGATGTCTATGCACTGGCCGATCGAATTAAAACGATCAAAACCGATATTCCGGTTTATCTTCTTGCATACCGATCCGATAACACCTCAACGAAACCGCTCGACAGTCCTCCAGAAGCAATCAATCGGACGTATATCTGGTCCGGAAATTCCGATCTTCTTCTTGCTATTATTAAAAATACGGAAGACCAGCTTAACGTCGACTTCGATACGGGAAAAGCCCAGGTCAGAATCATCTTGCTGGTTGAGGATTCGCCGGTATTCTATTCGGCCCTTCTTCCCTTTCTCTACACGGAAGTGGTTCGACAGACTCAGGCTGTCCTCGAAACGGGCCTTAATGAAGAGCACCGGCTTCTGACCATGCGAGCACGGCCCAAAATCCTCCTGGCACAAAACTACGAAGAGGCGGAAACCCTGTACAAAAAATATGAGCCTTACCTTCTGAATGTTATTTCAGACACCCGCGTTCCACGGCAAAAGAAAATGGAAGATGACGCCGGTATTAGACTGCTTTCATGGATAAAAAAACAATCTCCCGCCATCCCGCTTCTCCTGATGAGTGCAGAAAGTAAAAACAGGGAATTGGCTGACACTATCCCAGCCACGTTTATTGACAAAACTTCTCCCCGATTTTATTCGACGATTCATGAGTTTCTTTTGAACTATCTCGGTTTCGGTGATTTCGTCTTTCGACTCCCCGGTGGTACTGAGGTCGATCGGGCGGGAAGCTTCAGGGAACTGGAAGACAAACTGCCCCACATACCAGATGAATCTTTATGGTATCACGCACGACGCAATCATTTTTCAACCTGGCTGATGGCCCGTTCCGAAATAACGCTGGCTTCAATATTCCGTGACATATCCGCAGACGAATTCTCCGACGCAGGCGAATTGCGAAACTATATCATTACCCAGATCCATGCGCTTCGCAAATGGCGACAAAAGGGGATCATTACCCAGTTTAACAGGCAGCATTATGATGTGGATGTAATGGATTTTGTAAAAATCGGAGACGGATCGCTGGGAGGCAAGGCCAGGGGACTTGCCTTTATGGCCAATCTGCTGCTGAACAATCCCGAACTTCTGGATAAATATGAGTCCATGGATATAGAGATACCGTCATCGGTGGTTATCTGCAGCAATGTTTTTGAATCCTTCATTGCCGATAACGGTCTCGCAATTCAAGAAGATAGTGATGTCGCAGATGTGGATGTCATCGAAACATTCCTGAGGGCAGACCTGCCCGACCGGGTGAACGATGAGCTCCGAGCGTACCTTGATCAGGCACGCTTTCCTCTTGCTATACGTTCGTCCAGCCTCCTTCAGGATGCTCATTATCAGCCCTCAATCGGCCTTTACTGTACCATCATGCTTCCCAACAATCATGACAGCCTTTCCGTCAGACTCCGACAGCTGCAGCAGACCATCAAAATGATCTATGCCTCAACATTTTTCCGAAGATCCCGTAAATTCGC
>CAZCGI010000135.1:2860-5657 GCA_964498145.1 uncultured Syntrophaceae bacterium | reverse complement strand
AGAGTTCCCTTATATTGCTAAGTTGGGTTTTTACACTGCCATCGTAGAGGGTATCGCCGACCTTCACGACAATACCGCCCAGTAACGAAGTATCTCGTTCCGATTCCATTTCGACCGCCTTACCGGTAACTTCCTCCATCTTGGCCTTTATCTGTGCTAACATATCATCCGACAGCTTATAGGCGGACTTTACCTCAACCCTGACCTTACCGAGCACCTCATCCATAAAGTCCTGGTAGCACGCCTCGATTTCCTTCAGTGCCCCGATTCTTCTTTTGTCTACAAGAAGTTTGAGGAAATTCGTTGTTATGGGAGATACTTTTATCTTCTTCAATACCTCTTTGAGTACCGCAGCTTTTTCAGACTGAGCAAAAATAGGATTGATAAAGAACCCCTTGAGATTGTCGTTTTGCTCAAGGAGAGAAGAAAATATTTTAAGTTCATTATAATATTCTTCGTACCTAGCCTCTTCCGCAGCTATCGCAAAGAAAGCCTTGGAATATCGTTTTGCAATCTCGCTCCCTCTCAATTTAACCTCACCATCCTATCCAAAAAGTCCTTGACCATATCTTCATGATCAGCCTTCTTTATTTGCTTCTTCAAAATCGATTCAGCCATCTCCACGGCCAGTTCGGCAGCTTCATGCCTGAGCTCATTCTTAAATTTGTTATATTCCTGCTCCATCCTGGCTGTGGCATCCGCCTTCATTTTTTCCGCACTTCGCTTCGCATCCTCGATAATCTTTTCTTTTTCTGCCTGCCCTTGGGCTCTGATCATCTGAGCAATTTCCTCGATCTCACCGGTTGCCTTGTCCAACTTGGCGGAGTACTCATCGAACTTTTTCTGTGCCGCTTCCTTAGCTTCAACAGCTGATTCCATGGCATCTTTGATCCCTTCACGGCGCCCTGCAAAAAAGCCCTTGATACCTTTGGCACTGAGCCACCAGAGCAATCCCACCAGAATAGCGACATTGACAATACGCCACCCGAAATCGATAAGCTTATGATTGTCGTGACCACCACCCGCGGCTTCGCCCCCACCTGATGCGTATGCAAAGGCTGCCGCCACTGCAACATACAGAACCGCAGGCAGAACCGATCGTAGTAAAAACCGCTTCGAAAGAAGTTTCTTAAAAGTTCCCTTCATCATTGAATGCTCCTTCCCAATACCTTTTCGGAAATTTCTACGGATATTTTGTCGGCCTGACTCTTCAAAACCTTACGCACCCCGGCCATCTCCTTATCCATCTTCTTTTTGAAATCTTCTACAAGTTTAGAAATTTCCTGCCGTGCTTCGTCTGTGATCGCCTTACCCTCATCGGATGCCATTCGCTGGATCTCATTCTTTTCATTCATGGCCTCCAGCCTAGCCTGTCGTAACTTCTCTTCATAAGCGGCAACTTTCGCGTCAACCGTTTGTTCAAGAGATTTTACTTCGTCATCCAGGCCCTGAAGATGCTGTTTCCGCTTCTCCATGACATTCAAGATGGGTTTGTAAAGGATCGCATTCAAGATGAACATCAAAACAACGAAATTAACCAACTGAATCCAAAATGTCGTGTCTATATCAATCATCCCACTCTCTCCTATAAACGAAAAAAAACCGAGTGTTTCTAAATAAGAAAATCACCCGGTTATAATAACTTACCGTATAACTTCACTCCGGCGGGAAATGCCGCTCCTTCAAAATAATTGTCTATCTTGTATTCACTAACGTGCCTCACCAGCAAATCCTTCAAAAACACTTCTCTCAAAGTCGGGCACTACTAACCATAACTCGTGGGTGTTGTCAAGTATTTTTTAACCGGAGATTCGACCTTATTTATAAAATATTCTAATATTCTACTGCTCGTGGAAATGCTCACGAAATGTCTTACTCCTTGTAAAATCAGTAAGCGCCGGGTTTTACGTGTTAACCCTCTTCGGAGGATGTCTGTACCGTTTTGCTTGCCATTTGACAATCTCCGTCAAAGGTCGCACCCTCCTGCACAATGAAAGCCGGGGTTTTCAGGTTTCCCACAAGCTTCCCCGTCGAGCAGATTTCCACCCGTTCACCGATGTGGCAATTACCTTTAACACCACCGAAAATCAATAAATTGTCGACAGCAATATCGGCTTCAACATTCGCACCTTCTCCGATAATCAACGTTCCCGATCCCAGAATCTCTCCCTTGAATTCACCGTCAATCCGGATGGAACCTTTGATGATCAGTTTCCCGTCAAACTCGGTTCCTCTTCCGAGAAATGCGATGATATCCCCATCTGCTCTCTTATCTGCCATGTTATCATATCCTCCATTTATATCTTTCGTTCTCAAGAGACTGTGTTAAAAAGCCCATCTGTCCCGAATGTAGAGCTTAATTTGATCCTTCATCACCATGACACGCAACAAAGCATGACTCATTCCCTCGTGCTCCGGAAGCACAGTCAATAACCCTCAATTTAACATTGTTGAAGCGCCTCGTGATGAGACTTTTCAAACGGCATCTCATCAGGCAGTTATCTCGAAAAAAATCATTTGAACGGTTATTGACTCAACTCCACGTTTTATATTTTATATTCGACGTTCAATCTTTTCATGCGACGACACCTCTCGGCTCCGTTGATGAAATATAAACGAACTCAAACAGACTGTCGTCACGATTGCAGCATAAACCGTCTCATACTCACGTTCAGGAGCAACCCGATACCGGTCAACAAAACCACCATAGACGATCCTCCATAGCTCATGAAAGGCAGGGGTATGCCGACAACGGGAAGAATACCGAGAACCATGCCGATATTGACGAAAACCGCCC
>CAZCGI010000135.1:0-2850 GCA_964498145.1 uncultured Syntrophaceae bacterium | reverse complement strand
AAAATAAATACGGTAACGCCCAAAGCAAGGATAGTTCCGGACAAGGCTCTAGAATTACGTGCTATTTTGACGCCCCAGAGAACAATCGAGAGAAACAGAAACAACACAACCGCCGTACCCAAAAACCCCCATTCTTCGGCAAAAACGGAAAATACGAAATCAGTCTGCTGTTCAGGGAGAAACTTCAATTGGCTCTGGGTACCTTTTAAAAAACCCTTTCCGGAAATCCCCCCTGATCCGATGGCAATAATCGATTGTATGATATGATATCCTGCGCCCAAGGGATCTCTTTCCGGATTGAGGAACGTCAGAATTCGCTGCCTTTGATAATCCTTCAGGAAAAACCAGAGAAGAGGAGCGATGGTCATCCCGCTTACAACAAATATCATTACAGCTTTTCGATTAACACCAACAAACAGGATTAACGAAAAAAAGAGGATGAAGATAAAGAGTGCTGTCCCGAGATCAGGCTGCAAAGCAATCAACGAACATGGAATGGCAACAATGGCAAACGGGATGGCAAGATTGCCAATATGGTACTTGTCGCCAAACTTATTTTCAGCAATATATTTCGTTAATGCAATAATAACGGTTAACTTCACCAATTCCGACGGTTGAAATGAGAAGCCACCAAGAACGATCCACCGCTGGGAACCATGAACAATGTGCCCCTGGACAAATACCCAAATGAGCAAAAGGAGTGAAATACAATAAATAACGTATCCATACCGTATGACAAAGTGATAGTCGACACTGGCAGCGAAAATCATAACGAAGAGACCGATCAGGATCCAGTAAAACTGTTTCATGTAGAACGGTTTTGCCGTAATATGAGTCAGATTATAACTGGTGCTGTATAGATTGAGTAATCCGATTCCGGTGATGGTCAAAACCAGACCGAGCAACACCCAATCGACATTCATTATAAATCTTCTATCTATTTTCACCGGCATACCGTCACTCCAACCGTCGATCAACCTCTTGTTTGACGCTGCATCTCAACCCTGACCTTCTTGAGGTCAAAATACCGGTCAATAATCGTCCGGGCAATAGGCGCCGCCACTGATCCTCCATGCCCCCCATGTTCCACCACCACTACAACAGCTACCTCGGGATTCTTGTAAGGCGCGAAACAGACAAAAAGGGCGTGATCTCGGTGTTTATAGGGAACGTCCTCTTCATCTTTTTGCTGATCTTCTTCCTGTGGCTGTTCGATTACTTGAGCGGTTCCCGTTTTTCCGCAAACATCACGCTCCGGACGCTTCAGTGCCCCCCCAGTCCCACGTTCTTCATTAACCACACCCCACAAGGCGTTCCTTAATAATTGTATGTTTTCGATACTGATGGGGAGTTTTCCTTGCTCTTCCGGAGTATATTCTTTGACAATCTCTCCATTTTCTGTCTTTATTGACTTAATAAGTCTGGGCCGGTAGAGTGTGCCTCCGTTTGCCAGGGCACAGTAAGCCCGAATCAGTTGAAGAGGTGTAACCAGCATAAATCCCTGACCAATTGATAATGTCACGGTTTCACCGATTTGCCACGGCTCACGTACCTTTCTCAGTTTCCATTCCTTGGTGGGAACCAGCCCTTCTTTTTCGGATGGAAGATCAATACCCGTCTTCGTTCCAAAACCGAATCTCCGGGCATATTCTGCCAGCTTATCCACACCGATCTGTGAACCTACATTATAAAAATATATATCGCAAGATTCGACAATGGCGCGGTAAAGTTCAACCTTTCCATGTCCTTCTTTTTTCCAGCATCGAAACGGTCTACTTAACGCATCGTACTGGCCACTGCAATAATATGTCGTATCCGGTGTTATAATCCCCTCCTGAAGCGCAGCTGCTGCAACAATCATTTTATAGGTTGAACCAGGAGGATATTGCCCTGATATGGCCTTGTTTTGCAGCGGGCACATGGGATTCTTGACCAGCCGATTCCAGTCGTCACCTGAAATTCCCCGGTTAAAGAGATTCGGATCAAATGATGGTTTATTAACCATAGCCAGTATTGAACTGTCACGGGTATCCATGACAATGACGGTACCCGCTTTTTCCTGAAAAGCATCCCAGCACACCCTCTGCAAATCCCTGTCAATGGTTAATTCTATTGTATGCCCCGGGATAGCCGAAACCTGCCCGAGCACATCCAATTTCCTGCCGCTAACATTTACTTCAATCTGTTGTCCGCCTCGCTCGCCCTTCAGGTATCGATCCATCCATTTCTCAATACCGAGTTTTCCAATCATATCCCCCGATCGATACTCTTCATATCGTTCGTATTTCAATTCATCCAAACTTATTTCACCCACGTATCCCAGGACATGGGCCATCGTTTCACCTACAACGTATTTTCTTACGGGGACAATCTCAACAACGACACCGGGCAGATTAAGAGAATGCGTTTCAACCACTGCCAGTTTGTCACGACCGATATTCCTGAAAATCTTGATCGGAACAAACGGTTTCTTTGTATAACCTGTAGAAGAAATTTTGTCCGTGATCGGATCTTGTCCCGCATTATATTCATTGGTCAATTTTTTAACGACGCTCTTAACATCTTTCGCTGCCTCCGGAATGATCGAAATGTCGAAAGATGCCTGATTATCCACAAGGATTTCGCCGTGCGTATCCAGTATGAGACCCCGTAACGGCTCTATTTCCTGGAGTCGAATCCGGTTGTTTTGAGATCGCTGCCTCAGTTCATCACCTTTTACAATCTGGAGATACCACATCTTGGCAGCAAGAAAGAAAAAAACACACAGTACGACCCATATCAGAACATTGAATTGTTGTCTGAACTCACTCGGATCATACGAGGTTAATTTACTCTTCCGCTCTTTCACGA
>CAZCGI010000134.1:0-5684 GCA_964498145.1 uncultured Syntrophaceae bacterium | reverse complement strand
GGCCGCTCGGATTGTTTGACTGCTGCGGTGTCAGCGATGGTGCGGCCTGTGCCATCGTCTGTCGTGCCTCGGATGCGAAAAAATACAGACAAGATCCTATTTATGTAAAGGCACTGCAGATTGCCGCCACTTCGGGAGAAGAAATGGCACACCAGCAATGGGACGGGACATGGGTAATACCAACCTATGAAGCGGGTCGTCGGGCCTACGAAGAGGCGGGGATCACCAATCCACGGAAGGAGATCAGTATGATGGAAGTCCACGACTGCTTCTCCATCACCGAACTTGCCGTTTATGAAGACCTCCGGATATCACCCCGGGGCAAGGCGGTTGAAGATATTGAAGCAGGATTTTTTGACTTGGACGGCACGGTCCCCTGTCAAACCGACGGCGGCCTGAAATGTTTCGGCCATCCCATCGGCGCATCGGGACTGAGGATGATCTATGAAGTATATAAACAGCTTCAGGGAAATGCGGACAAACGTCAAATAAAGGATCCGACGTTGGGGTTAACACATAACCTCGGAGGCTTCCCCTGCATGAGCGTTGTCAGTGTTGGAATCTTTGGCAACGAATTATAAAAAAGCTATCAGTCTTCAGCTACAAGTCATCACACTGAGGTAGTATTTTTGTGACTGCCGAAAGCTGAACACTGAAAGCTGACTGCTTATAATAATGAAAGGAGAGGATTATGGAGATCAAAAAGATTTGTGTTCTTGGCGCCGGCTTGATGGGAAACGGCATTGCGCAGGTATGTGCCGAGGCAGGGTATGAAGTGGCCCTCCGTGATATCGAACAGCGTTTTATCGATAACGGCATGAACACCATTAAGAAGAATTTCAGCAAGGCTGTCGAAAAGGGCAAGAAAACCCGGGAAGAGGCAGATGCGATTCTGGGTAGAATCAAACCGACCCTCGATCTGAAAGAAGCGGCGAGTGGAGCCGATATCGTGGTCGAAGTGGTTATTGAAGTCATGGACGTGAAGAAAAAAGTGTATGCCGAGCTGGAAGAGATAGTTCCGAATCATACCCTCTTCTTCAGTAATACCTCGGGGCTCAGTCTGACTGAAATGGCTTCCATTACCAAGCGTCCCGATAAGTTTATCGGGACCCACTTTTTCAACCCCGTCCCCGTAATGAAGCTTCTTGAAGTTATCAAGGCGTATGAAACGTCAGAGGAAACGCTCCAGATCGCTCTTGATTGGGGTAAGAAGATCGGGAAGACATGTATCGTCGTTAATGAAGCACCCGCCTTTGTGGTGAACAGAATTCTCTGTGCCATGTTGAACGAAGCATTCTTCGCTCTCGGCGAAGGTCTTGCCAGTCCTGAAGATATCGATATCGGTATGGTACTCGGATGCAATCATCCCATTGGACCGCTGGCACTGTCCGACCTCGTGGGTCTCGAGACACTGCTCCATGTTGTTGAAGGACTTCACAAGGAACTGGGAGACAAATACAGACCCGCACCGATACTTGTCCAGTTGGTCAGGGCAGGACGATACGGTAGAAAGACCGGCAAAGGAGTATTCGATTATACGAAAAAATAACATGATACTTTTCTGATTGATTTATGGTGTGTTTCGGGGTGGGTGAAAATTCTTCCACCTGCCCCGGGGCATGAGTAGTGTTTGGTAACTGGGGCTTGATAAACTCCCAAGATGGGAGTGAAATTATAAAGGCATCAAAAAACATAAAGGAGGGTTGAACGTATGCCGTTTAAACCGCTGACAGAGGAAGAAAAAAGGTATTACCAAACGTTAAACGATGACAGTGTTAGATTTCTCATGGACCGGTATAATAAGGTCAATCGCTGGGTTATCGCCGATATGATCCGGCGGAGCGCTTATCATTATCCTGACAAGAAAGCGATGATTTTCGGCGATAAGAGCCTCACCTATACCGAAATGGAAGACGAATGCAACCGCGTTGCCAATGCCCTGAGGGACCTCGGGGTGAAGAAGTATGATCGCGTTGCCATCCTGGCGCACAACACAATACATCATGTCCTGACATGGTTCGGATGCTGCAAAATCGGGGCTGTGTATCTTGCAGTCAATTACATGCTCCGCGGCAAAGACATTTCGTTTTGTATCAATCACTCTGAGAGCGTGGTCTTTATCGTCGAAGATGCCCTTTATGATTTGGTCAAGGACGTCCTTGATGACATGCCGACAGTCAAGACACTGATATGGTCGAATCAGGGAGCTGGGCAGCCGCCGCCAAATGATCGATTTAAGGATTTCGATGAATGGTATAAAACATACCCCGCTGATGAACCGAATGCCATTCTTCATATCGAAGACCCCTGCCAGATGACTTATACCAGTGGAACAGAATCGCTGCCGAAGGGGGTCATTATCAGCAACCAGGCGCTCATGGCCCAATACATGGGAGCCATTGTGGACGGGCAATATGATGACGAAGACATTTCTATAAATGCCCTTCCGATCTATCACTGCGCTCAGCGCGACGTGTTTATGAATCCTATTTTCTGGCTTGGCGGTACCAATGTCCTGATTGCCCCGGATATTGGCCAGATAATGAAAAATATTCAAGACTTCAAGGCTACCCTGTTCTTTGCTCCGCCGACAGTATGGATAGGTATTATGAGACATCCCGATTTTGCAAAGTATGACCTTTCAAGTCTCAGGAAGTGTTACTATGGAGCTTCCATCATGCCCGTCGAGGTTCTCAAGGAAATGATGGAAAAGTTCCCCGGCGGCCGAGTCTATAATTATTACGGTCAGACGGAGCTTGCTCCCTACCATACGATTCTGAAAGCAAAGGACGCTTTTAACAAGCTCGGCTCTGCCGGCAAGGGCGGTCTTAACATGGAAACCAGACTCGAAGATGACGAATACAACCCCATCGATAAACCGGGTATCCCCGGGGAAATCTGCGGGAAAGGTGCTCATGCCCTGATCATGTATTTTAAGGAGCCGGAAAAGACCGAGGAAGCCATGAAGGGCGGCTGGTTCCACTCCGGAGACATCGGAGTCGAGGATGAAGACCGTTATATCGAAGTTGTGGATCGCAAGAAAGACATGATCAAGACTGGTGGAGAAAATGTACCCACACGGGAAGTCGAAGAAGCCATCTACCTGGACAAACGTGTTCAGGAAGTTGCGGTTATCGGAATCCCCCATCCCAAATGGGTCGAAGCTGTGACAGCCGTAATCGTTCCGAAAGCAGGCGAGAAAATAACCAAAGAGGAAATCCTTACCCTCTGCAAAAAGGAACTGGCAATGTTTAAAATTCCGAAAGGTATTGTCTTCGTCGACGCTCTTCCGAAGACACCCACCGGCAAGATTTTGAAACGAGACATGCGTGTAACTTACAAAGATTTATTCGATACAAAATAGTTTATGATACTGTACAACCGGAGTGCCTGACAACCGGCACTCCGGTGTCCGTACAAGGACGTGTTTTTTGAATTCTGAATCTGTTGCCCCTTAACCAGCCTTTTTTGAACACCGCGGCAAGTGTTAATGCAGAGAGCAAATTATGAGGGGCTGTTGCTGAGGACTCGATGATATGACTGTTCTCCTTGTTAATCCACAACATAACGGCAAAGCCGAAATTCCACCGCTCGGATTGGAATACCTTGCGTCATCATTACAAAACGAAGGTGTTGCCACAGCCATCGTGGACTTGGATATACCCGGCAAAGACAACGGTCACGAATATCTCCTATCCCAGTTGAAGTCATACTCTCCGGACATTGTCGGAGTGACTGCATTGTCCGACAGTTTTAAATCGGCCCATGCCGTATGCCGAATGACGAAGGAATATTCAAAAGGCATTCTGACCGTTTTAGGTGGAATCCATCCAACTGTTGTGAGTGATGCAATCCTGGAGACCTTCGATGAAATCGATGTTGTCGTGAGAGGTGAGGGAGAAGTAACTCTTCGGGAACTTGTAACGAGTTACCACCTGAAAAAGCCATTTGCTGCGATTAAAGGAATCAGTTTCAGAGATCGTGGTAGAATTATAAATACAGGACACAGAGAACTTATCAAAAATCTGGATGCCCTTCCCCTCCCCTCTCATGACCTTGTCAATAATGAAAACTACGTAACCCGCAGTATCTCAACGAGCAGAGGTTGCTTTCACGCCTGCACATTCTGTTCTATTCAATCTCTCTATAAACGCATTGTGAGAGTTCGCAGTATTGAAAGCATCGTTGAAGAAATCGAACAACTCATCAATCTGGGTGCGAAACGCATCATGTTCACCGATGACAACTTTACATTCAGTTTTCAACGCGTAGGCCATCTGTGTGATGAAATTATAAGAAGAGAATATCATAAGAAGGTTACTTTCTTCGCAGAAGGCAGAATCGACGACATATGCAAAACGCCCATAATGGCGCAAATTATGAGCGATGCCGGATTCAAGGGATTGTACATTGGCGCTGAATCAGGATCACTTGAAATACTGGACTTTTATAATAAGAAACTGACACCTGATGATATTATCAGGGGAGTATCATACTGTATTGAACAAAATTTACCGCCCATTGTGAATTTCATTCTGTATGGACCGTGGGATACAACAGATACCATACAGGCAACTATCGGACTCGCAAAGAAAGTGTATGAAAGCGGAGCTGAAATTGCGTATGCCGAAATGCTTACACCATTCCCCGGTACACCGATTAAAGAAGAACTTGAACGGGACGGTAAATTCAGGGAATCCGATGGTATTTATTATTTTGAGTCATATCAGGACGTTGATATTGAACGGATTCTTAAGCTGTGCGCTGCTTCACGTGACATGGCATATCTTGTCCATGGAAGTGATTTCCTCTTCTCAGCAAAAAAACCGTATTTCGAGTTGAGTTATCTCGGAGAATTACTGGGAGACGAAGTGCCGCCGGAATTTACTGCACTGTATGAGCGCCATCATGAATTGGATGCCGCACGGAATTTGATAGAAGAAGCATATCACAACGTACGGAATCTGTTGCATTGAAAAAGTTGAAGGGTTGGGAATACGAACTGGCATATATCACAAAGCCGGACAAGAATTTGTGATCTGATCTTTGAAAACTAAAATTGTAACGACATTGGTTCAACAACTAATACCCAGAGACCAATGAATAAGGACCACATAAGGCTGTAGAGAAATGACCGGGATACAATACGCTCGAAATCATGGACAGATTTGAATATCGGCAATGGTTTACCTTTGTTTGGGGTATCATCGCTCATATATCAAGAGTCTGTTGAATAACGCCAATCTGTCCCGATGCATCGGGATTACACTCATTCTTCGTCACTGCGACGTACCCATAAGTACGACTCATTCCTCGGGGCTGGGAGCGCAGACAAGGACTGCCGACAGGCAGGCTTTGTATACCAAATGAGTCCTTGCCAGTGCGCGCCGCAAGGCAAGCAAATTTCGGGTGCCCAGCATCTGGACATTTTTGAACAGTCTCATCTTGGGAGTTTTTCAACAGCCAGTTGCTCTCATTCATTTTTTACTGTCTCTGTGCCATCATTTTGTAAATTTACAGTGTTTTTCAGGCGATTCAAACTACCGATTTTTCTTTTCACGTAGTCTGTATTGCTTGTTTCTCTCTGTCCTATATTTCTTCGAAATTTGATTCATTGAATTGCTTCTGTATTCGTTCACGCGAGATTATTTAAAATGAGCTTTAGGACAGGTCATTTTTTTACT
>CAZCGI010000133.1:0-5701 GCA_964498145.1 uncultured Syntrophaceae bacterium | reverse complement strand
TGAAACTTCATCTGATCATACCGAAATGGCCCGGCAACAGTCTCTGGGGACAGATCTATTTTCGATTCCCCTATCTCTCCGTCACAACCCTGGCCGCATTGACCGGTGACGACTGGGAGGTTTCGATCATCGATGAAAATGTTGAACCGGTCACATTCTCCGATCCGCCGGATCTGGCTGCAATTTCCATTATGACTCCCCTTGCAACCCGAGGATACGAAATAGCCGACATGTTCAGGAAACGTGGCATTCCGGTTGTTATCGGCGGCATCCATGCGACAACGATGAAGGATGAAGCGAAACATCACGCCGATTCAGTCGTAACAGGCGAAGCTGAAGAAACCTGGCCCCGGGTCCTTTCGGATTTCCTCAATGGAAACCTCCACCCCTTGTATGAACCGCCGCATTTCCATTCCCTGGCAACTCTTCCTCTTCCACGAAGGCATCTACTTAATCGTAAGAAATATTTTTTCACCAACACGATACAGACAACCCGGGGGTGTCCTTTTGACTGTGATTTCTGTTCCGTCACCTCGTTTTACGGCCGCACCTATCGAGTCAGGCCCGTCGATGAGGTAATAAATGAAATCAACCATATGGAAAAAGGATTTTTGTTTTTTGTGGACGACAATATTGTGGGGAAACCCGCCTATGCAAAGGAGCTGTTCAGGGCGCTCATCCCGAGGAAGATCAAGTGGTTCAGCCAGGCATCACTGAGTATTGTAAAAGACCGGGAATTACTCACACTGGCCCGGGACAGCGGATGTATGGGGTTGTTCATCGGATTTGAATCTCTGTCGCAGGAAAATCTCAAAGCCATGGGAAAATCGATGAATCGTGCCGCGGAATACAGAAATGCAATAGAGATGCTGCACGACCATGGAATCGGCATCCAGGGTTCATTTATCTTTGGTACCGACTATGATGATAAAACGGTTTTTTCCGACGTGCTCCGATTCATTGAAAGAACCCGTCTTGAGGCGGCCCTGTTTTCGATTCTGACCCCGTATCCGGGAACCCGCATCTACGAAACAATGGTTCGAGAAAACAGAATTATCGACACAAACTGGAAACATTATGACATGAATCACGTCGTTTTCAAGCCGAAGAACATGACCCCCCGGGAGCTGCAGGAAGGATTCTCGTGGGCATACAGACGTCTGTATAGTTTCAGGTCAATAATGAAAAGACTCCTGCCTTTGAATAAAAACAGCCTTTTTTACGGCATACAGAATTACGGCTTTCGACAAGCCTGGAAAAAAACGCTTCGGGGGTAACATGATTCAACGTTACGGCACTTGCTTACTTATACTGATCGCTCTTCTTGTCATTCCATTCCGGGGGATATGCTCGATAGCATCAAACCATGAAGAATCGGAGCGTATCGTTCAACATATGAAAGAACGGGAGAAATCCCTGAACACGCTTACGGCAACGTTCACCCAGGTAAAATCAACCCGCCTTCTGAAAGAACCCCTGCGCTCCGAAGGAATAATTTATTTTCAGGCGCCGGGGACAATGCTCTGTAAAATTCTTAATCCCACACCGGTCACATTACTCTTTAAAAATAGATTATTTCTCGTGTACTATCCTGATACGGGAAAAAGCAAGGAACGGTATCTGGGAAATAACATTCTTAAAGAATTTTTCGGACTGGGAAAACCGGTCGAGGAATTTGAAAAGCACTATGCAATTACCATCGAGTCTGTCGGGAATGACGGCACGTATCACCTTAAACTGATTCCAAAACAGAGGAAAATAGCATATCGTATCGAAATGATTGAAATGGATATTACTCCCGATCAATGGCTGCCATATCGTATCGACGTACGGGAAAAGAACGGCGATCTTACATCAATACGTCTGGAATTTACATCGATCAATGAACCCCTGGCTGCGGAGATATTCCAGGTTGACATTACTGACAACGACGAAGGAACAATCAATGGAAAGTAACATCATTTTTGTCTATCCAGGGCAGGGATCACAGTATAGGGGCATGGGACGCGAAATCTGCAAATCCTTCCCGGAAGCCCGGGATATTTTCGATCGTGCCGATGAGTATCTCGATTTCTCCCTCAGCCGTCTCTGTTTCGAAGGTCCCGACGAAGATTTGAATGACGATCTCAACGCACAACTCGCCGTCTATACTCTCAGTTGTGCCATAACGGAAATATTCCGAACCCATCGCATCGAACCCGCCATTACTTCGGGATACAGCTCAGGATTCTATGCCGCTGCATACGCCGCCGGCTGTTTTGGTTTTGTCGATGGCCTCGCCATGGTAAAGCAGGCAGGAGAAATTCTCCTCGATGAGGGTAGAAAGATGGACGGCTGTATGGCGGTCATTTTCGGACTTTCCGTCGATGAGATTGAAACCCTCTGCCGCCACGCAGGTACCGTGCAGGTAGCAATCAGGAATACTCCCCGACAGATCATCATATCGGGAACCCGATCCTCCGTTTCCGATACTATGGAATCAGCTTGTTCCGAAGGCGCGCTTGATGTCTATCGCCTGCCGACCGAAACGGCATATCACTCAACGCTTATGGCTAATAGCAGCAGGCGTTTCCACCGGCATCTCACCACGATCAATGTAGCCCCTCCTCAGATCCCGCTTCTTTCTTATAGTTCACTGGAACATGTCACCGATGCAGAGAAGCTGAAAACAATAATGGCCAATCAGCTCAGTGGACCCGTTCTCTGGGTTGATGTGATCAAACAACTTCGTTCAAATGGAAACGGCCTATTCGTCGAGATCGGCCCCGGGACCGTCCTCTACAGGACCATCAGGTGGATCGACCGCACCATCGAAGCAAAGATAACGGATACAGTAAAAGCCATTGAAGCCGTCATTGAAAAATGCGACAATAACCAGGACGTGATTCGCGATGAAGCAATATCGGTGAAACACCGCTGAAAAAATGGCAAGAACAACAGCCGAACACGGATAACAATCATGGACAACAACCGGTATATGTACGATCTTTCGGAAGTACACGCGATCCTTCCTCACAGAAGCCCCTTTCTCTTTGTTGATGGTATTGTCAGCTTTTCCTCAGGCGAAAGTATTGTCTGTGAAAAACAGCTTCTGTCTGATGAACCGTTTTTTGCCGGTCATTTTCCGGAACGCCCTATTATGCCGGGTGTGCTGATTTCGGAGGCACTTGCTCAGACATCAGGTCTTTTAATCGGTCTGACCCGGAAGAATGACGCTTCCTCTTCTTGGAAAAGCGACATGAACCTTGTCCTTGCAAGTGTCAACATGAAATTCACAACTCCTGCAAAGCCTGGTGATACACTTCGCCTGACGGCACAGCTTCAAAAACAATACGGAAGTTTATTTCTTTTTGGGGTTGAGGCTTTCATTGAAGACGCGAGGATTGCCGGGGGTACACTGACACTGGCGGAGGAACCGCAAACCCCATAGAATTATACGATGGCCCTTCAGTACTGCTGAACCCCAGAGAGGTATCACAATCGGTTATCTAATCAGGGGGGATGTTCTGCCGGACACATCATTCCCGTGAAAACTTCTGGATACGGCAGTTCGCCGTATCGGCTACGTATATATTGCCCGCATCGTCGGCACAAATTCCGTACGGCTTGATAAACTGGGCGTTGCTGCTTCCCGCCCCTCCAAAGGTCATGAGAATCCGGCCTGTGGAAGACATTTCCCAGAAATAGTGACTGGCCCCGTCAAGAACATAGAGATTGCCGCTATTCTGATCAACGGCAACATCAACGGGATATACCATGGTGCCGGTGATTGCATTCTGAAAGTTTCCCCGCGACCCGAAGACCTGGACCCGCTGCATCTTGCTGTCCGCCACATAGACATTGCCGTTGTTGTCCACCGTAATACCCATGGGTGCCACAAAATTTCCCGTGTCTTTTCCGGCCTGTCCCCATGACCGAAGATACCGGCCGTTACTATCGAAGACCTGAATACGATTCATTTTTGCATCGGTGGTATACACTGACCCTTCCGGTCCAACCGCCACACCGCTGAGAAAGGCAAATTCACTGATGCCTGTACCCTTGCGCCCCCACTGGAGAATGATCCTGCCGGTGGAGTCGAACTTCTGAATCCTGAAATTATACGTATCGGCAACGTAGACATTTCCCTGACGATCCACGGCGATGTCATAGGGCAGTAAAAGCTGTCCCTGACCCGTTCCCTTCTGACCCCAGCTCCTGAGGAAGGCTCCATTCGAATCGAAAACCTGGATACGATTGTTGTATGTGTCCGCCACATAGACATTCCCTTCGGCATCGGCAGCTATTCCGTAGGGAAGATAAAAATCAGCCGTACCGGTACCTTTCCTCCCCCATGATCTCGTGTATCGAAGAGCACCCGATGACGACCCCGCATATACCGAGGGGGCCGGTCGGGAAGGTCCCGTTAGTGACAGCACCCGATTTCCTACGTCAATAGCCTGCTTCGGTTCTCTCTTTACCACCGAAGCAACAGCAATCTTTTCCTGAACGTCGACAATCTTGACGAGGCCGGTAGGGATCTTTTCCGTCCCGAGAATTTCACCGGTTACAGGATGTTTAATGGGCTGCCCTTCCTGGTATACTTCAAATCTCATGCCTCTCTTGACCCCTTCCCGTTTCCCCAGATCGACGGTGTAGGTCTTCCCCCTTTTATAAATAATAATACCCCTCAGGGGAAATTGATCCGTGATCTGTGATACGAAACCGGGGATCTTACGGAACAGGGCCGACGAGGTACCCGCCGACAGGCGGTCGGCAACTTTAATCGAGGCACTCTCCGTTTCAACTATTTTCACAACGAGATCCATGCCGCTGGGATAACTGATGACGGCCCCTGTAACGATATAGGTAGCACCAAGAACACGCCCCAGTTGAGCAGCCGTGTTGGCATCGACGAGGCCACTGAGACCTAATTGCTGTTCTTCAACAATTTTCTTCAGCGCTTGTCGCTCAATGACATCGAAACGCCCCCCTTTGACAAATTCAGCTGTCAGCAGTTGCGACGCCATAGTCCCGATTTCGTCTTCCTTTGCCTTATCCCCCTGAGAATCAAGATCGACGATGGCTATTCTCGTTTTCGTTGCTGCATACACCGGAGACATCCCCCCGATGCACACACCCCAGGAAAGCACTATCACTATCAAGATTCTGCCTATTGATCGACACATTGATTTCCTTCTCCTTTTAATTCGTGGACGTTTCACTTAATACTCGGGTTTTAGACAAACAAGACGGAATCTCATGTAATACCGCGTTTTGTAAGCCTCGTTCTTTATTTCTCCTTTTATTCGCTATTGTCCCGTAGCACTATACCATGTACTGTTGGGATATCGCGCAAGACGTTCACCACGAGCATCCTGCACCAACTGGATCGTACTGGCCGCATTAGCGTTGCCCATTCCCGCAGCTTCACGCAACAGGGGAAGAGCCGGGTCTTCTATCAAGGCCAGGCATAAAGATGGACCGCCCATTACCTTTTTTCGGGCGATGGCCGGCAGCTTCGACATAAAACCGGAAAGGGGACTGACGGATTCACCGGTCTTCCTGATGAGGAGCTTCAGGAGCGTGGGCTCACTCATCCATGCCCGGTCTTCCGGATTCAGCGTTCCACCATTCATGACAATTTGACGCTTGCTCTGCAGAACGGCACATAATCCTCCCACCGCGCCTTTGGCGACCTCCGGCGACGTGCTGCCCAGAT
>CAZCGI010000132.1:0-5791 GCA_964498145.1 uncultured Syntrophaceae bacterium | reverse complement strand
CCTCCCGACTGCTAAAACTTAATTTATTGTTGACAAGGGACACAGTTGCTTGTGCGGGCAAACACTTTCCCGGCCGCTACACATAACCAAGCTTATTGGTCCGATGCGAATCGTATCCACCCGTATTTTTTCAAAATCGGGATTTTGACGGGATCTGAAGTTACGATAAAGTATCCGTCAAAATCGAAACGGAGATGGTTTTCTTTTGTGTTTGATTTCAGGTAAATAAAGCATCCGTTAGCGAAGTCGAACTCCCACATGTAATATTTCCCGATAGCGATGTATGAGCCCGGTTTAATCCCGGTGAATTTCTGAATGCCTTTCTGATGTCGAATGAAGTCGTCGGTAATATCATCGATGGTGAGGTTAGCATTCATTTTGGGCATTGTTCTGGGGTATATTGCCAGGAGCGTATCGACGGTAGTGGAGGTGTTGTTGACGAAATACATGGTGTACTCCGGTTCCGATGCCCTGTCCTTGCATACTGCCATGAAGACAGTTTCCGCCGGAACATACAAGTCTTCGAAATCGCGGAGGTAAGAGACCAGATCGATAAGATCGCCTTCGGCGGCCGGCATGCCCGCCCTTTTGAGTTTGCTTTTTAAACTCGAAGACGCACGATCTTTCGGGAAGTGGATGATAACATTCTCTTTGTCACTCATATATCACGCTGCAATGATGGTTTCGTTAAAAATCGGTTACCTTCTTTCAGAATCATTGAATGGATGCCGGCGCTTTTCCGAGCAATCGTTCGTCTAAGATCAGATTACAGAAAAATATAACACTGACCGAACAATCCTACAAGGAGAATTGCCGGATAATGATCGGCCATGTTATGCCGACAGTTGTTTACGGTTATAACGCGTAGATATGACTGATTGTTACGGAGTGGGAGAAGGGGTTCGATTATAACGGAATCAATGTAATCTTTAAAAAAGGTGGACATTCAGGTTTGTGAAGGACATAATAACAAAAAATACCATTGATGTTATATGAAGACAAGGAGGAACAGTTTTGTCGAGGGGATCGCATCAGTGATGGTACAGGAGGTATACCATGGCAAAGTGCGTATCGGCAGGAGACACAATAACTGTCCATTACACAGGAAGATTTGAGAATGGAAAAATATTCGATACATCCGTCGGCGGTCTTCCTTTTAAATTTACCGTTGGAACTGGGCGGATCATCAAGGGATTTGACAATGCGGTGATCGGCATGAAGGAAGGCGAGAAAAGGACCGTGACCATTACTCCTGATATGAGTTACGGCACATGGCGTGAAGATCTCATTATTGATATCCCACAATCACAGATTCCCTCCGACACAAAGCTTCAAAAGGGAGCTTACACTCCGGTAGTCTACAAAACGGGCAGGGTATGCCCCGCCCGTGTTATTGAAATAGATGATGATTGCGTAAAACTGGATTTGAATAATCCTTTAGTTGGAGAAACCCTGATTTTTGAAATAGAAATCGTCGAAACGGGGCTTGACCTCGACCTGCTTACCTGTGTTGGTGAGTTGCCAAGATGGAACAACCATGTCTAGTATTTCGGTCTTCGATACTTCTTTGAATAGATGAGAATGGTGGTGATTCCCTTCTCGAGTGTCAATGTGTCGTGAGTAGCGTTGCGGAGAGATGAACTGAATGAAATCGATTACTGTCGGAATTGACGGCATTGGGTTGGTTTTGTTTGAACGCAGTACAAAAGCCAAACGGATGAACATTTCAGTGAGACCGGTTAGAGGGGTGAGAGTTGCCGTTCCTCGGGGAGTATCGCTGACTCAGGCCGCACGTTTTGTGTATACAAAACGAGGCTGGATTCAAAAGCACGTTGCTGCACAACGAATGAAAGAAACGGAGCATGAAGCCGCTTCAGATATGTCAGCAGATATCGACAGGATTCAGGCAAAGACAATGCTCATAAACAGGCTGAATGAACTGGCTGTGATGCATGGATTTATCTATGAGAAGGTTTTTATTAAAAACCAGAAAACTCGGTGGGGGAGTTGTTCCGTCCGGAACAACATAAATCTCAATATAAGCCTTGTGCGATTACCCTCGCAGTTGATCGATTATGTGCTGCTGCACGAACTCGTCCATACGCAGATCAAGAACCACAGCGCTGAATTCTGGGCTGAGTTGGATACGTATGTGTGTGATGCAAGAAAACTGCACTCTCAACTGAAATCGTATTCGCAAGGATTGTTACCGGGGATATAAATGGCGATGAAAAGAATGCGGATTTTCAGAGGAGATACAGCCCTGCTCATGGCTTCAGTTAAGAGAGGAAGACTGTCATTGCCGGGGATTAACCTGAAGGAGACAAAACAAATATGTAAAGTCCGACAAAAACCTGTTATATTGACCATACATCAACACGGAACATGATATGTGAATATCCGAGCAGAAAGATGGAATTTTCTGTTGGAGCTGTTAGGCTATTTAAGGGTCATATTTTTTCGTTAACAACTGCAAGATTCGATGTAAACGGAAAAGATTAAGGTAATTCCTTGCATACTGAATGAGTAGATATTATGAAATTGGTAATTTTCTGTTTCGTACCGATCTAAAGCTTTTTCTTTTCAATCTGAAAAATTAATTCTTCAAATATAGAATTTAAAATAGGCAGTCGACATCGATCGTAAACATCATTTTCTCAACGGTATTGTCGGTGATCTGTCTTTAAGATATGTTACTGCGAAAAAAATACATTGATATAACAAACTGCTACTTATAAATAGTTTGTTACAAAAAGTAACCTAGGATACTTGATATGACTGAACACACTCAAACGAGCAGCAAGAAACTTTTGCGACTGAAGAAAACAGTCGCAATCCTGGCGGGTCTGATTGGACTGTATGCCGTCATCGGCTTTCTTGTTGTCCCGCCGATCATTAAATCGCAACTGCAAAAGGGTATATCCGAAACGTTACATGCACAGGCGACGGTAACGGACGCGGCGATGAATCCTTTCGTGTTGTCACTAACCTTGAGAGGATTCAAACTGAGCAACACCAACGGTGAGCTATTCGCCGGTTTCGAGGAACTCTATATTAATTTTCAACTATCGTCACTTTTTCGTTGGGCATACACATTCAACGAAATTCGTTTAACTGCGCCGGAAGGTATGATAAAGATTCTGCCGGACGGTACCATGAACTTGGCAGCACTGGTGCCTCCGGCTGATTCCAAGAAAACCGAAACTGCCGGAGAAACGGATCTGGTGCCTGTTGTGATACACGAATTGAAAATTGAAAACGGCCGATTTGATTTTTCGGATTTGTCACGGCCCACTCCGTTCGTGGAACAACTTTTCCCAATCAATATAGTGCTAAAAAATTTCAGTACCCTACGGGAGCGTCATGGCCTCCATCAGTTTACCGCATCTCTCGGAAAAGGTGGGACCTTGAACTGGGAGGGTACCGTGTCGGTAAATCCGGTCCTGTCGCGGGGAAGCATTGAAATGCAAGGACTGAAGATGCGGACGCTCTGGGAGTATATTCGTGACAGGGTTAATTTTGAAGTGACTGATGGATTGATTGATGTAAAGACCGACTACGAGATTGGTATCAAAAATAATGATATTATGTTTGAACTGGGTGAGGGAGCAGTGAAACTCACGGACTTCAGATTGACAGAGGAAAGTGCTGCAGAGGCACTCATGTCCATACCATTTGTGGACTGCGCGGGGATTCGGGCAGTGTATCCACAGAATGAAATATTGATTGGTTCGATCACGTCAGGTGATGCAAGCATCATCGGGTGGCGTGCCCGGGACGGCAGCTTAAATTATCAGACGTTATTCGCACGATCCCCAGTGAAAACAACCGAATCCATCTCTACAACAGAGTCGGCCGGGAAGACATCGGCTCAAAAAGAGTGGCTGATAGATGTTAAAAACTTTGCACTGAAAAATTACGCAGTGAAATTTGAAGATCGGATGCAGGCAACCCCGGTGCGCATCAATCTTAAACCGGTCAACCTGAACCTCAAAGGAATAAGCACCCGGAAAGATGCAAAAACGGAGACTGCCTTTGACATGACCGTCAATGAAACGGGAACGGTTGAAGTCGGAGGTACCGTTTGCATGAACCCGCAGTCTGCGGATCTCGCGGTAAAAGTGAAATCGCTTGGTGTAAGGCCTTTTCAACAATATATCGGCTCTGTTGCCACTGTTGCCGTCATGCAGGGAACCGTGGGGCTCGACGGCCGTGTTCACTATGAGACTGCCACTTCGGATAAGCCGGACATAAGATATCGCGGCGGATTTCGTGTCGATGACCTTAAAGTCGATGATCCGGTACGTTCCGAGGATATCCTGAAATGGAAGTCTCTTGAGCTGAATAACATAGCCGTCGACATTAATCCGATGAAAGTCAGTATTGCTGAAATTACTTCAGTCAGACCATACGCCAGAGTAACCGTCTGGCAGGACGGTACGACGAATCTTTCCCGCGTGTTTATTTCGAAGGAAGACACCGAAGATAAGGTTGCTGATCAGCCTGTGCAAAAGCCTGCTGAAGTAGAAGGTGCGTCTGATCAAGCGCCGATGTCTGTCAAAATAGATGTTGTTCGTATAAAAAAGGGATCGGCGAATTTTGCCGATTTTTCACTGAAACCGAATTTTGCCACCGGTATTCAGGACCTCAATGGCATTATAAAAGGGTTGTCATCCAATCCTAAAGCACGGGCTGACGTTGATCTGAAAGGAGCTGTTGATCGCTATGCACCGGTAACGATAAGCGGGAAGATTAATCCCCTGAGTCCGACCAAGTATATCGATCTGGCCCTGTCGTTTAAAAACATGGAGCTCGCGGCACTCACACCCTATTCGGGCAAATTTGCAGGATATAAGATCGATAAAGGCCAGATGTCCCTTGACTTTCGTTACAAAATTCTGGGGAACCGACTCAATGGAGAGAATAAAATTTTTCTCAATCAATTGACACTGGGGGAGCGCGTTGAGAGTCCCGATGCGCTGAGCCTGCCGATAACGCTTGCCATCGCCCTGCTCAAAGATCGAGCCGGAAACATTGATATCGATCTGCCGGTTCAGGGGGACCTTCAAGATCCCGAGTTCAGTTATGGAAGGCTCATCGGCAGAGCACTGGTAAACCTGCTTACCAAGATCGTTACTGCGCCCTTTGCTGCCCTGGCCAGTCTGGTGGGTGGAGGTGAAGAACTGAGTGTCATAGAATTTGCGTATGGCGATGCAGAATTAGTCCCAAAGCAGATCGAAAAACTCGATACGCTTGCGCGGGCACTGTATGAACGACCGGCGGTTAAACTTGAAATCAGAGGGGTAGCAGATCGGAACTCGGATCGAGCGGCACTGGCGGAAAATGCATTGGAACGGCACCTGAAAGAACTGAAAGCTGAAGAGCTTCGATCGGCAAAGAAAAAAGTTCCCGATGCCATCGACGATATTCAACTTTCAGACAGTGAATATGAACGTCTCCTCACGACGGCATACAAGAAGAGGCTGGGTGATAAGCCGGAGGTAAAGGCTGGCGACAAAGAGAAGCCGATCAATGTTTTGGAAGTAAAAAAAGCAAAGTTGATGAATACCTTCAGTGTTGAAGATATCGATCTGACACAACTGGCCCAGGAGCGAGCCCGGCAAATCAAGGGGTATTTGATTCAAAGCGGTAAGATTGAAAGTGACAGATTGTACCTGCTTGACGTTCAGATTGACGACGAACCGGCAGGTACGACAGCCCGGACCGTGCTGTCACTTTTATAGATTAATCTGTGACGCTTGGTATATCGCAGCTGTCTTTTATAATGATG
>CAZCGI010000131.1:0-5793 GCA_964498145.1 uncultured Syntrophaceae bacterium | reverse complement strand
CAATAATATCAATGTGGATGTTTGAAATTCTCAGTTAATTTGGACAGCAATGATTTTCTATTATGAATTGACTCTTCTTGTGAGATGGCGGAAGCTTTATCCCTTGTCAACAATAATTCCCAGCTTCTCGATCTTATTATGAAGCGTATTCCGGTTAATCCCCAGAAACAACGCTGCAGCAGATTTGATATTATTAGTTCGTCGCATTGCAATTTTGATAAGTATCCCTTCAACCATAGATAAAATATCTTCATACAGGCGGCTCTTGTCATTACCGTCCGAATTGAGAATCGTTACAACATCTTCAAGCCTCTTTTCGAGAACGCTTTCAACAACCGAATATGACGCCGCATCATCATGTGTCCACGCCACTGACCTCTTCGCTTCATGTGCATCCATGAGGGGAAATATCCTTTCTGCGCATACATTACAACGTTATGAAATACTCATGGTGTAACTTAAAGACTACCTTGCCCGTTTTATATTATATTGTCATTGATTTACCAGAATAGTTCAGACGAAAAATGTCTTAGAATACAGTACGGCTACGATAAGAAATGCAATGATCCACGCCCCTATGATGTCCGATCGTTTGTAAATGGGATGTGTAATAATAGCCCTCACTCTTTCTTCGACCTTTTCACTATCCAAATGTTCAACAATATCATCCGTCAATCGTGAAAATTTTTCATAAGAGTTGGACACCACATAAAACCCCTTGGACGTTGTCACGGCAAGGTATGCTTTTTTCCCCAATACGACCGTGTCAACATTCGAAATCTCCGTCCACCTGATGACTCTCTTCTTAAAAACTTTTTTAATAGCTAGGCCTTCCTCTCCGATGAACACTTCCCGCATATATGCTTCAAGTAAAAAAAATAGAGAAGGTAAGAAAAAAAGGATAAGAATGATTCTTTCTGTTGGATGGCTGTTTGTGAATAGCGACATCACGATTAAAACAAAGAGCAACACCACATCGATGGAAAACGGTACAAGAAATGCCTTTCTGATTTTATAGGTCTTTTCCGACATGGGTAACACCAACAAACTGCTGATTGCTCTTTATTATTGTTCAGGACTAATAAATGTTCCGCTTTTACCACCACTTTTTTTTATGAGTCTGACGTCCGCAATCGTCATGCCCTTGTCAGCAGACTTACACATATCATAAATCGTCAGGGCCGCCGTGCAGACCGCAGTCAACGCTTCCATCTCGACTCCTGTTCTCCCGAATGTCCTGACAGTCGCTTCTATAAAGATTTCGCCTCTATCGGCTTTGCTTGAAAAATGAATATCAATACCGGTTAATTCGAGGGGATGGCACATGGGAATCAAATCACTGGTCCTTTTTGCACTCATGATCCCCGCGATTTTGGCAACACCGAAAACATCTCCTTTTGCCATTCCGCCCGCTTCGATCGCCTGCACCGTCTCCGGTTGCATGACGATTTTCCCTCGGGCCATCGCTTCTCTGAGTGTTGGTTCCTTGGATGTGACATCCACCATCCGTGATTTATTTTTTTCATCCAGATGGGTAAATTTCGTCATGGGTATTCTTCAGTTTCTCATGTATTGGGAGGACAATTACTCTCGGACTCTCGGAACTGAGAACGAGAATTAGCATAGTTGGTAGTGCCAGTCAAGGACGTTCATCTTTTTTTATTCACCGCATAACGAATCCAGTGATACAAGCTGCGAGTGAATGGGCTCACCAAAAAAAACTCGGGCCAGACGATCGAATCGTTCCGAGGTATCTGTTGTCAGGAAAAATCTCTTTCTGTTGGCAGAAATCCGTTCAGCTATATCACGGTGCCGGTTAAGATAGTCTTTCAGTTTTCTCGCCACTATCGGTCCCTGATCGAGGACAATGCCTCTCGAACCCACTTGACGAACGAATTGTTCAAGGAGGATCGGATAATGTGTACAGGCAAGAAGAATAGTATCGATTGCATTGTCCTGACTAAATAATTCTCCGAGATATTTTGCTATGATCATATCAGTCCCTTCCCACTTATCTTCACCCGCTTCAATGATAGGGACAAGCAAGGGACAGGCCTGTTGATAAACTCTAATATCAGGTGCCAACGATTGAATTTCTTCAACATAGATCCGCGATGCAACGACTCCTTCGGTCGCAAGGATTCCCACCGAGCGCACTTTTCGCTCAGCCATTTCTTCGGCACTTGGCCGTATGACGCCGAGAACCCGTCGGCGGGGATATGAAACTGGCAGGAACTCCTGTTGAATTTTTCTCAGCGCCCTGGCAGATGCGGTATTGCAGGCAATAATAACAAGCGGACACCCCTGCTGAAAGAGATATTCGACTGCCTGTTTCGTGAATTCATACACCATCCGCTGAGAACGAGTGCCGTAAGGCACACGCGCATTATCCCCGAGGTAGAGGTAATCATACTCCGGCATAACGGTGACGATGCTCTTCAGGACCGTAAGGCCTCCAAATCCCGAATCAAATACACCTATCATGGAAGTTGTCACCCCCAACGACGTTAAGTATCAGAACATGCAATGTGTGCACAATATCATGAATAATTAGAAAAATCCTTGCCAAAATTTAATTAATCCAATAATAGACTGGCAGCGGAGCAGCGTACGGTTCTTCTTCGACGTAAATCATTTCCGCCATTGGACAGATCCCATCCTCGATTCTCAACGATTCATTTATTACTAAAAGGGACGTTGCTTTGATTGTCAAAGTTGTAAGCAGTGCCATACTCGGTATCGAATCATATGCTATTGATGTCGAAGTAGACATAACGCGAGGTCTCCCCCAGTTTTCGACAGTGGGACTTCCCGACACGGCCGTTCGTGAAAGCAAGGATCGAATAAAAGCGGCTATAAAGAATTCGGGATACAGTTTTCCGAAAAACAGAGTCACCGTCAATCTGTCACCTGCAGACATCAAAAAAGAAGGGACAAGTTTCGACCTACCCATTGCGGTGTCAATACTTGCCGCTGAAGGACTTGTCGAAAGAGAAACCATCGGCAAATACTTGATTATCGGATAACTTTCTCTTTATGTAAGCATTAAAGGCGTCCAAGGCATTCTTTCCGCATCATTACTAACAAAACGACAGGGGCTGGAGGGAATCATAGTCCCACGCGAGAATGCATCGGAAGCAGCCATGGTTGGCTCTGTTGATGTCATCCCAGTTGACTATCTCCATCATGTTGTGGAGTTTCTAAACGGTACACGGAATATTCAGCCACTGGCGGTTGATGTTCATCATGTATTCTCCCAAGCCCTCCCCACAACGGACGACTATGCCGATGTGAGCGGCCAGGATCAGGCAAAAAGAGCATTAGAAATTGCTGCAGCAGGCGGCCACAATATTCTTATGGTAGGACCCCCCGGTTCGGGTAAGACGATGCTCGCACGAAGACTGCTGACTATTCTTCCTGACCCTACTTTCGAGGAAGCAATTGAAACAACCAAAATATTTTCAGTTGCCGGTCTTCTCACGAAGGAACAAACAATCATTACCCGGCGACCATTCCGGTCACCACATCACTCAATCTCCGATGCCGGCCTCGTCGGCGGTGGACATAACCCGAAACCGGGAGAAATCAGCCTGGCACACAACGGTGTGCTCTTTCTGGATGAACTTCCCGAATTCAAACGGAACGTTCTGGAGGCCCTTCGTCAGCCCCTTGAGGACGGTCATGTCACCATCGCACGGTCCTCCATGACCGTGACGTACCCAGCTCGCTTTATGCTGGTCGCAGCTATGAATCCCTGTCCATGCGGCCATTTTACCGATCCCCACAAAACATGTCGCTGCACAGCCCAGCAAATTCGCCAGTATCGGTCAAAAATCTCAGGTCCCCTCCTGGATCGAATTGATATCCATATCGATGTTCCAGGGGTCCGGTACCGGGATCTTACTGCCGGGACGAGAGGCGAACCATCACAAATAATAAAAGAGCGAATCAATAACGCTAAAGACATACAACAGCGTCGACTGTACGATTTGCAGACACGATGCAATGCCCACATGACCAATAAACAAATCAACGCCTTCTGCCTGCTCAATGAAGACTCTCACCGCCTGATTGAAATGGCAATGGATAAACTCGGCCTGAGCGCCCGGGCCTACACACGAATATTGAAAGTTGCCCGTACAATCGCCGATCTCGAAGGTGAACCACATATCCAGGCTCATCATGTATCCGAAGCAATTCAATACCGAACGTTCGATCGAACCATGATTTGAGCGGCAGCAGGATTTCATTTAGATAGCCGATTTCAATACCGATAACCTTATGTGCGCTGGTGAGCTCTTATCGCACGATCCGTTCTTGTTCCGCACAGGTGGCAGGCATTGGTAACTGTTGCATTTGTGAGGCAGCATGACCAATTAAGTGCGATATGCGAACATGCACATCAATTCTACTTCTCTCCAGCAGAAGTTGGTCAGCATACCACTACCCAATGGAAAAACTTATTAACTTATTGATTTACTGAATATTATACGATATAAAACTTAGAATTGCTGATTGTACTAACAAAAAAACATCACCTGGTACTAACCTTGCGTTATAGAACTATTCCGCAAAATTCAACAAATCTAATAGCGGGAGGATGTAATTATGCAATGTTTTGGATCTCAGGAACTTGTCACGAATGTCATCCACCGGGAACTCTGTATCGGTTGCGGAGCCTGCAACGATCTCTGTCCCTATTTCAGATCGTATAATGGGAAGACCGCCATGCTCTTCCCCTGTACCCTATCTGAGGGAAGATGTTTTGCCTACTGTCCAAAGGCAGAGGTAGATCTTGACGAATTATCAACTACATTTTTTCATAAACCATATGGTAATGATCCCCTTGGACATTACCGGTCAATAATGACGTCCCGAGCGGGAGCACGTGCCGGAAACGGCTCATTCCAGACAGGAGGTACCGTCTCAGCGCTTATGCAATTCGCCCTGGGAAAGAACTATATCGATGGAGCAATCCTCACCGGCCGCGAAGGCATCGTTCCGGTCCCCATACTCGCAACAGCATCGAGCGATATTCTCAAGTGCGCTTCATCGAAATATACGGCAGCGCCGACCCTGGCGGCATTGAACAGGGCCATAAAGGACGGTTTCGGCAATCTGGGTATCGTATCCACCCCTTGCCAGACTCTTGCCGTCGCCCAGATGCGATTAAATCCATTGAAAGACAGTTCCTTCAACGACCCCATCGGGCTGGTCGTTGGGCTGTTCTGCACCTGGGCACTTGATTTTAAGGCCTTTAAAACCTTTTTATCCCAACATATAGACCTCGAAACCGTTAAAAAAATTGATATTCCGCCTCCACCGGCAGAAGTCATGGAGGTATTTACCGATAGCGGGAAAAAGGAATATCCTCTGAGCGCAATCCGACAACTTGTACCCGAGGCATGCTCGTATTGCATAGATATGACCGCTGAATTTTCTGATATTTCTGTCGGTGTTATGGAAGGCCGAACTGACATGAATACTCTTATCATCAGAACAGACCGGGGACAAAAACTCGTCGACGAAGCTGAATCGGCAGGATATCTTGTTCTCTCCGATTTACCGGATGAGAATCTGGAACATCTGAAATGGGCTGCGGGAAACAAGAAGAAGCGCGCCATTGCAAAAGCAATGGAAAAAGCCATCATAAACACACCTGCAGGATCCGGCATCTCATATCTCAGGATGAACCATGAAACACTCAGCAAGATTTGTTCGTGAAAAAGGGAGGTAATTAATGTCGTACCTTATCGATAAACGTGAAGGAATCCAGCATCTCCTCATGGGCAA
>CAZCGI010000130.1:0-5811 GCA_964498145.1 uncultured Syntrophaceae bacterium | reverse complement strand
GTAAAGATTAAAAAATTCTTTGTGTTCCATAATTCAACTTGTCCCGTTCTTTCCACTTCTTTTTTATGTTGTGATTATTCTTTCAGTGCAGGCTTGAGTGATTGTGCCCGTTCCCATATCTTTACAGCCTGAGTGCCCGCTTCATCCATGGTCCGGCCGAGGGAAAGAAAACCGTGGTTCTTCATGACAATAAACGACTCATCGTCAAGTACTGCAAGAACACTTTCTGCCAGTTCTAACGACCCGTAATCTTCGAATCTTTTCGTTGTTGTCAATCCGAGAGAATCCGATGTACGGAGAATTCTGCCAGAATGGCCATGGAACACGGCATTTATGTCTCGCCGTGCCGCATACACACCGAAGTGAAGTACACTTTCTGACGACGGTTCTCTCGTACCTGATGCAAAAATAGTCCGACTCTCGTTGTCGTATGAGTGGACAATGACAAAGGAATCTTCTGACAACGTATCCTTCAGCGCCAGCGCGGAAGCAGTGATGATGAAAGCGTTATCATCCTGATTGAGTCTGAAACTGAGGTTTCCCAACGATCGATTATGATAAAGTGGCGTCAGATTCAGACATTGAAATTGACCGCACCAGTGTTTCAGAGCCTCTATTCTGGGATCTTTCGGAATACTTCTTTCTGTAAAAGCAATGTTGAATTTAAAAGTCATATGAAAGCTGATCGAATATCGTAATTAATCAATTATTTTCAAGTGTAATATCTTTTCGGGTTGTTGTTTATATGTTTCTTTACCGCTGTTTGATAAATCTAAAGTTTTCTTCAGGCAATTCCATAACTCGCTATTTGGGTTCGGACAGCGTGAGCAGTTGTTCTTTCGGTCTGTTGATGTTTGTTTGCAATATGCTTCATAATGAACGCTCATCTATATTTTTACCTGGATAACATTCTTTACCCGATATGCCCCGTTATGACTTATTTATGAGCGATAGTAATTGCTGTTCGATTGCTGATTTCGGGAGAGCGCCGACCAGCCTGTTTACCAACGTGCCGTTTTTGAAAAAGAGCATGGTTGGGATGCTTCGTGTATCGAATTGCGAAGCGGTTAAAGGATTCTCATCCACATTCAGTTTTGTTATCTTGATCCTGCCGGCATATTCCGATGCGAGTTCATCGAGAATCGGAGCAACCATACGGCAGGGACCGCACCACGGTGCCCAGCAATCAACAATAACCGGCGTTGAGGAAGCGAGGACCTCATTTTTGAATGTTCCGTCGGTAATGTCGACGGGCCGGTCGTTATGCATCATTACCGGAAGCGGTGTGCTGCATTTTCCGCATGCCGGCCGGTCATAGATGCGATTTTGGGGAATCCGGTTTTTGGTGTTACATGCAGGACACCGTATAATTACGCTGTCATGATTCATATATTTTCCCCTTACGAATCAATATCCCACCGAAACAAGTGTGGGGTTGAGAATTTTAACAAGATCCACCGGTGACATTTCGACCAGAAGTCCTTTTTTCCCTGCATTGATATAGATTTTCGGCAATGAAAATATACTTTCTTCGGCGTATACGGGAAGCTTCGTTTTTGTTCCGAAGGGAGACGTTCCGCCGACTAAATATCCTGTGTATTTCTGTGCTGTTTGAGGGTTGCATGGATTGACTGCCTTCGATCTTAATATACGGGCCATATTTTTTGTTGATATCTCTTTGTCACCATGCATCAGGATTATAAAAGGGTTTGTCCCGTCATCTTCCATAACGATGGTCTTAATAGCCATGTGCTCATCAATGCCGAGTTCACGGGATGCCACTCTGGTGCCGCCCCGTTCTTCATATTTGTAGGGACGCGGTATGTAGTCAATGCCATATTCTTTAAGCATTCGAATTGCCGGTGTCGTAGGGATTTTGTCTTTTGCCATCGCTATCCTTTTACTCTTTACCAGTCACAGTGGATTCTAACACAGAAATAAACGGCTCTCAAGCCGGCTCTTCATTATGGAGGCTTAATTTCGTGAATCATTCCCATCTCAGCAACATGAAAAGACAGATTCTTATAATTGCGATTAATGGCGAATAAAGAATGTGCAGTAATTAATAAACTAAGGTGCTGACAAGTTCACTAGGGCGAACCCAAATGGGAAATTGTAATGAATAAACGGGATCGGGACGTCGACAGCTACATAAGTTATTGGTTGTAACGGAGCTGTGGATTTGATATGTAACATGTATTTATTGATGTCGGTAATACTAAGGATAATAAGACCTAACTATTTGAAATAACCCCTTTTACGCTGACCATGAGGAAAAATTATGGAAATAAATACGAGATCGGAAAAGGATGTTATGGTTGTTTCTGTTTCGGGCAGAATGGGTGAAGTAACCGCGCCTGCATTTGAAGAAAAAATAAGAGAATACATCAATGATGCAAAGATAAAATTTGTCGTTGATCTTAGAGAGCTCGAATATATAAGCAGTGCAGGGCTGCGAAGCATATTGGCGTTAGCAAAGCTGCTCAAGGAAAAGAATGGCACGATAGTCCTTTCAGGTCTTACCGGTGCGGTAAAGGAAGTTTTTGAAATATCGCAATTTGTTTCCATTTTTACCATATATGACAAACCGGAAGATGCATTGGCAGAAATATAGTTGTACAATGGTGGTACAATGTATGACTGAAAGTATAAAGTTACCGGCTAAAATCGAGCATGTTGAGCGATTCATGCGATTTGTGAGAAATTTTGCAGATGATGAAGGTTTTAGTCGAAGAAGAATTGAAAACATAACGTTGGCAATCGAAGAAGCTCTCGTTAATATTTGCCGCTATGCCTATAATGATATCAAAGGCGACATGGAAGTTGCATGCAGAACAGACGATAATAAACGCCTGATCATTGAAATTGTCGATGGTGGGAAGCCTTTCAATATACTGACCGTATCGGAACCTAATTTGACGGCTGATATCACAAAAAGGGAACTGGGAGGGCTTGGCGTGTTTCTGATACGGCGAATGGCTGACGATATCAAGTATCAGCGTCAAGGCAATAAAAACATTCTGACGCTCATCGTGACCGATGAAAGAAAAAGATTAAACGACTCCCTCTAGGACAGAAAGTTCTCTTTCCGTCCGACAGTTATACCATCAGAGATAATCCTCAGGAAGCTTCCGAGATGCGACCTCGTTTTCTCATGTCGGCAACAGCTGAATATAGCTTCTTGACGTATGGGTTATCCCATACACCTTTGAGCCTGACAATCGTTTTACAGACTTGAAGCTTGACGGGATCTTTCATAAGATCTTCAATGAAACCCCGCTGGCTGTTTACGAAACCATCAAACTGAAGCTGGATACTTTGATCTTCAGAAAATGGCTTTCCGCTCTGTGCTTCCACCTCTTCCGGTGTTAATCCCAACCCACCGATCATTTTCAGGAAATATTCCCCGGTAATGTTCCGTGTTTGCTGAGAAAACTCACTGAACCGCTGTGGAGAGAGCCCTGATGCCTTCATGAACGTCCCTTTGCTCATTTTTTGAGATCGGGCGTATTCCCAGAGGAAATCAAAATAATCGTTAAATTCAGTTTCTCTTTTTCTCGCTGCCATAAGTGGAAAGATATCATTATTTGTCCCAAGTGTCAAGGTTTGTTAAGAATATCATGGGTGGAATTTTATGATCCGTTCTATCATACTCAATCATCCGCATCGGAAAGGATTTGCTTTTTTCTCCGGGGGCGGGTAGATACAGTTGTATGACAGTGTAACGAAGCGAGACTCGTGATGCGAACGAAAGCCGATCTGAAAGACCTTCTGAAAAAAATAGATGGCAGGGGCTATAAGGCATATAAGGAAGTCAGCGGTATTTATGAATGCACGGGATATCGCCTCTTCATCGACCACGTCCAAGGTGATCCTTTTGCATCTCCCAGTGAGGTTCGCGTTAAGGTTCCACAGACAAAGGCTCGATTTCCATCGGATCATTATTCCAACACCAGTCGGGAGATTGCGCTTCGTGATTATCTGACAAGACAATTTGCTGCTGCGACGGCGCGCTGCTGTCGGGGAAATCGGGGAACCGGGAAAAGCGGTGCGATTCTCATCGACCTTCCGGGTCAGGAAATACTGGAACGAACATCTGTTATCATTTCTAATGAATGCGTCGAAGCGCGGTTTGTAATGGGACTTCCGGCATATGGAAGGACGATCGCCGGTTCTCATGCGGCTGCAATGTTCTTCGATGAACTTCCCCTCATCGTACAAGCTTCACTTTTGTATGAAAAGCTTGATGCATGTGATTTACAAACGAATGTCAATACGGCAGAAGATGCCGATTATCTGAGAAGCCAGTTAGAATCACTCAATCTCGTTGCTTTCGTTGCCGACGGATCAATGCTTCCACGGGCAAGCGGCATCGATGAACGACCGCTTACGGAAGGTCTGGTAGTGCCGTTTACGTCTCCCGAATCCCTTCGCGTAACCATACAAACACCCAATAGGGGCGCTGTTTCGGGGATGGGTATCCCCAAAGGTATAACCCTGATTGTTGGTGGGGGATATCACGGCAAATCGACCCTGTTGAGAGCACTCGAACTGGGTGTCTACAATCACATTCCCGGAGATGGAAGAGAGCGGGTTGTTTCGAAACCTTCCGCTGTAAAAATCAGGGCGGAAGACGGACGACGTATCGAGAAGGTAAACATCTCTCCGTTTATAAACAATCTGCCCTTCGGTAAAGATACGCAGGCCTTTTCAAGTGAAAATGCGAGTGGCAGTACGTCACAGGCGGCCAATATAATTGAGTCTCTCGAAATAGGGGCATCAGTGATACTTGTCGATGAGGACACGTCGGCTACAAACTTTATGATTAGAGATCATCGTATGCAGGGTCTCGTTTCAAAAGAAAAGGAGCCGATTACGCCGTTTATCGATAAAGTTCGCCAGTTGTATACCGATTGCGGTGTGTCGACCATTCTGGCAATCGGAGGCTCCGGTGATTATTTTGATGTGGCGGACTGTGTGATCTGTATGGTTGAATATACGCCTTATGATGTAACCGCAGATGCGAAAGGAATAGCCGAAGCGTTTAAATCGGAAAGAATCCCGGAAGGGGGGGCATCGTTCGGAAGGATTCATGAGCGGATACCGCTGGTAGACAGTTTTGACCCGAAGAAAGGAAGGCGAGAGGTAAAAATTGCATGCCAGGGATTACTGAAAATAGCCTTCGGTACCCAAATGATAGATCTTGGATCGATTGAACAACTGGTTCATGTAAGTCAGACCCGAGCGATCGGCGATGCCATCTATTATGCAATGCGTTATATGGATGGCAAGAGAACGATCAGTGAGATTGTCAGTGCGGTCATGGAAGATATGGAACTCCATGGGTTGGGGATTTTCAGCAGACGCCCCGTAGGTGATTATGCCCGGTTCAGAGAAATTGAACTCACTGCCGCCATCAACCGACTTAGGACGCTGAGCGTGAGTATCAGGAAAGTTTAACTGTGATGAAACACTGTTTCAGCAGAGCCATGATGAATAAATTACGTAATTGATACGAATATAATTGCGGTGACGGTTCACGCACGTCAGATTCCCCAGGGACGGTCGTACCGCTTTTGGGATGCTTACTTAATGATGCACATGCTTTTCTTAAATTTGGGATAAGGAGCTTTGCCGGTAATTCACTTCGTTATGCACGAGGTGTTTGCGTATAGGAAAGAGTAAAGTAACGAATCGAATTCAAAAGAAGGAGGAGCACATGTCTGTATTAGAGTGGAAGAAAGATGAAAACGTTGCGGTTATAAACATGACAAATGGCGAACATCGTCACAATCCTGTTCTTTGCAAAGC
>CAZCGI010000129.1:0-5822 GCA_964498145.1 uncultured Syntrophaceae bacterium | reverse complement strand
GTTTGCCGATGCTTGGATAAGAATCACCTTGCCCTGAGCGTCGCGAAGGGAGTCTGCGTCTTATCTCACCCTTTAAGGCGGATACTGCCGGAAAATCAAAAACGTTTATCTGCTATCCGCTTTCGTAATCCGGTTCCTCCTTGACATTTTTCGTCAATAATCTTAATAGAAATCAATTCATTTTTTACTCAAAACAATTCGGTGGATTATATGAAAATCTACACATATCTCCAGACCGAACATATTTTTTTACATGCTGCATTACCGGATAAGGAAGCAGTGCTTCGTTTCGTCGCTGATACATGCATGAAGAGAGGCATTGTGAGAGATGCCGACACTCTTTATGAAGGCATGCAGAAGCGGGAGCAAACTATGAGTACGGGCATAGGTGACGGGATTGGATTTCCACATACAACCAGCAGCGATGCACGGGATGCTTTTGTTTTATTGATCCATCTGGCGAAACCCATTGATTTTGAAGCCCTCGATAAGCTTCCTGTAGACATTATTATGGCACTGGTAATTCCGGAAAATCAGACGAGTTTGCATCTCAGTATACTTGCCGGCGTTTCAAGACTTTGCAAGATGACGGAATTTTTACAAGCGGTTAGAAAAGCCGACAATCCCGAAAAACTCTGTGAAGCAATTACGTCGCTTGAAGAACAAAAGCCCTTTCATTGATTGTCAATGAACGACTGACACTAAAGAAGAGAATACCCCGTGTATCTTTTAATTACCGTCCTCAACAATGAAGAACTCCTGGATGAACTCATTACGGGTTGGCTGGACATAGGAATCTCCGGCGCTACGGTCATTGAGAGCACCGACTCACTTCAATTGATCAGCCATCATATTCCTATCTTCGCAGGGTTCCGCGCTCTTACCAGTGGTGGAATGCCCCACAACAAAACAGTGTTTACAATTATCAGAAATAAAGAAATTGTCGATCAGGCAGTTACCTATCTTGAAACATTATGCAACAATACGGGAAAACCGTTCCAGGGTATATACGTTGTCGTACCGGCTTTGCACGCCGGGCGTCTGGGCCGCTGTGAAGTTCCGGAAGAACGCCAACGCCACATGGAAAAAAAGATAGGAAGGCGCTTGAAAGAAAAGCCTACCTAAGACTGGTCTTTCAACGGAGTTTTGCCTCACCCACAAGATTAAGAACCGTCTTGAATGTCACCGGTCCCACCACCTGATTAACAAAAATCAGCGCAAGTATAACGGTCGTGAGATATTCGCCAATACCAGGAAACTCGCTCTGCGCCATTTGGGCCAGGCCTATAGCGACTCCTGCCTGTGTAATGTAAGCCATCCAGGCAGTGCGGTTGTGAAGCTTTGGATCGTTGACAATCGTACCGGCAAGCCACGTGGCGCAAAATATTCCTGCCGCACGCACGGCGGCAAGGCATAGTGCCAGGAACCAGCACACAGTCAGTGCCTCGAAATTCAGAGATGCACCGGCCAGGGAGAAAAAGAGCACGTAAACGGGCAAACTGATGCGATTCAGATTATCCATAAAATATGCTCCTGTTTTACTGAAGTTCTGAACCGTAAAACCCGCGCTCATACAGATCAGCAAAGGCTCCAAATGAAGATGAACGTCAAAATAGATTCCCGTGGCCGTGTTTAACCACTGTGAAAGCTTGCTCACGCCGAAAGCCAGAAAAAGGAGAAAGAGCGGAAGGTTATGTCGAATACGATCTATGTAAAACGCAATTCCCTTTCCGATCAATGCGCCGATAAAAAATGAAACTGCCAATTCGGTAGAGACGGCCACAAATACCTGTGTATCAATTACTTCACTGCCGCCGAGAATGATTCGTGCCGCTGTCAGTGCAACCGTGAAGAGAATGATTATGAGAACATCCATGGCAACGGTAACGCCAAGTACCGTTTCCGTAAATGGTCCTGAAGCACGACATTCGCTGATGATGGCAATGGCAGATGAAGGGGAGCGTGCCACGGCAACGACACCGATCAGAACGGCAAAAGCCATTATCTGAACTGAGGTGAAGGTTCGGGTAAGGTTGAAATAGTTTCCCATGAACGCAAAAAAGAGAAACACAAATCCGAAAACGGCCAAAGTAAGAAGCACAATATTGAGAATAATGGCTTTGCGGCGTTTCTTAATTATTTGCAAATGCAAGGCACCACCAGCCGTCAGCGCAATGAAGCTCAAAGCAATATCATTGATGAATCCGAATCCGGTGATCATATCATTTGTGAGAAAACCCGAAACATATGGACCCGCAAGAATTCCCACAATGATATAGCCGCTGATTAGAGGAAGGCGGGCTATTTTCAGAATCTGTGCTGTCATATACGCTGCCAGCAGAACGAAACCGAGTGAAAAATTTATCATACCTGCGTGCTGCCAGCTCGACTCTATGTTCACCTGTCTAAGCCACAGCGCAAACATGGTACCGACAAAAAGTGTCAGGGTATACGTCATCAGAATTTTCTTGTTCTGATGAAGTTCAGTCATCATTTACCCTCCTGCAACAATCGTTTGAGCAGATAAGGACTCAGGAATTCGTTGTAAATAAACGCCAGCAGTGCCAGGCTGACTACACCTGCGGCAATATCGCAGGAGATTCCCTGCTGGAAGTCAAACAGAATGGCCAGCGGGAGTCCACCCTGATCGAGAAGACCGAATCCCAAGCGTGGCGAATAATTGCCGAGTTCCGGATTGAGGCGAGTAATCATGAACCCGCCAAAGAGCTTTCCCAAAAATCGGTACAAACAGTACAGTGCAGCGAGAGCAAGTAACCATGTCGAACCTAATGTCCAAGAGGCGCCGAGAAAAACAAGAAGGAGCAGATAGACGGGTTTTTCAATCCCGGCAAAGATTTTGTAAAGGCGCTCTTTTCGGCGACAAAAATTAACGAGACAAATACCAACGAAGAAATTGGCTACAAGCGGCGAAAAGTGTAGCAGCGAGGCCATGCCGCTCGTGAGGACGGCCATAGCGATGACAACCAGGGCCAGTTCTTTCTCGTCACGATGACTTGCTATAAATACAATATACAGAAAAACAAGACCTACGCTTATGATAAGGATGAACACTGTTCCCATAACCAGATCACCGAACCAGTGAAACACCGTGGTTGTCGGTCGATGGAAAAAAAATACCATGGCGAAAATCAAGAGGGCACTGGCCCCGTCCATACTTGAAATATATCTTAAAATACTTATGGTTTTAACATGCCGACCGGTAACATCTGTGCTCAGGAGGGCCAGTCCTGTCTGGGCTGTACAAGCAGCAGCTGCTGAAAGAGTGAGAGCTACCATAATGTGTTTGGTTTCCGGCATCGTGAAGATCAATGGCAGTGCCAGATAAACACTTCCAAAAACCACCACAAATGTCAGGAGACTTTCAATGATAGCTGCTCTGAGAAAATCGAGGGAAAATCGCCTCAGCCTTTCGATTTCGAACTGAAAACCGAAAAGGAGGCCGATCCACCCGAGCAGAAGAGCTCCCACCGGTTCCAGTGCCTGAAGTGTTTCCGCATCCAAAAGGTTAAGGAAATAGGGTCCCAGCAAAAGGCCGAAAAAAAGAAATTCTGTTCCTTTAAGATAAAATTCACGTGCAAATAGCGGCAGTTTGAAACTTCGAAAGGTTAGATGATAACCGCTGAAGGCAAGGAAAACAATAATGAGCAATGCAAAAATAATCTTCATGTCTTGTCTAAGATATTATCAGCCGAAAAGCTGTTAATTGCGCCGTGAAATCGCCGGGGATCATCATACCCAAAATCATAAGGACAATGTGTTGGTCTTTACCCCAGATATAGCAACTGAAAAGCTACGATGCCACAGCCGGTCTTTCAAAGTCAACATCAGAAAGATAACCCACAGCTGAATTATTTTTATAAAGGCAGTTGTTAAAAAGATGCCGCCCTTTTTTTTGAATAACCTTTGATGTCGAACTCATCAACAAGCTAGTCAATCACTGAATGGCACGCATGACATCAATCCATTGGCCAGAGGGGCTGCAATAATGAGAAAAGGTAAAAAAGAGGATGAATTCTGGGGCAGGGTTGCAATTCATTATGATATGGATATGGATTATATCATCTCCCGGCATCTTGTCATTAGATGGGGGATCGACTGAACAACATCCGGCAGTTCCGTCGGACTTATCTCTCTAGATGGATAGTCTAAGTTGCACATATTCCCAATGCTACAATCATTTACGCTACATAAAGAAGGCTGCTTCTCTTAATTATCCTTGCTTGGGTGGAGCCGTACGAAAAACTCAATTAGGAAAGATGTCAGCGGTAATGCTACTATCATGCTGTTTTGCTATAGGACATAATCCGATGTTCATATGACAAAACCTCTGATCAGAATATCGGGGACATGCTGATTGTAACAACTTTAAAATTACTTTAGTAAGAATCTCGAGATCGCAAGTCTAGTTCCAATTGTTAAAGTGTTCGAGAAAAGCCAGAGAATACTGCCTCAAAGCATTGCAAAGGGTGGATGGAAATTACTCCCTCCTTCCATCCACCAGTGCAATGACAGGATGACCTGTTGTTAAGAAATGAAAGAATAAATAATTTACAGTGTGCTTACTGTCTCCTATTATTGTCTGGGAAAGAGTTGGGCTTTCCCAGACAATACTCTCTAAAGGAACAAACCACTCCGTTTTCCTTTTCCCCGATCTCGCTTAAGTGATTGATTATCTGAAATTTAAATCCACACGTCATCGTCGGCAGTCATCTCACCCCCGGCATCGCCAGTATTAATTGTACCGGCAGGTTCCACAAGCATTACTTTACATTCATTCTTTGCAATCGGCTTATGCTCTGCGCCCTTTGGTACGACAAACATTTCACCTGATTGTAACAATACGGAACCATCTTTAAAGGCAATAGACATTTCACCATCGAGAACAATAAAAACTTCATCAGTATCTTCATGTTTGTGCCATACAAATTCGCCTTGTAATTTTGCGACCTTAAAATGATAATTGTTCATCTGTGCAATAATTTTCGGTTTCCACTGCTCAGAAAACAATGAAAGCTTCTCATTGAAATTAATGGCTTCAAATTTCATATTCTATCCTTTCTGTATGAAAGCAAATAAAAGTATTTATAGCTTCCAGATAATACCAAATGGGCAGCAAGTCGACGAGGGTGCTATTGTTATTGTCGGGAAAGTTGAGTCAATAACCAACGACTGATCTTTTCCTTCACATTATTTTCCGACACTTAACATGAGATTTGGTTTCTTCAAATATCCTTAAAATTCCGGATTGTTCGATCTTTTGAATTGTTTCAGTCCTGGGTTGATGCCCATCCTCAATGATTATCGTTCCATCTCGCTTTACCAATCTGCTTAATTCCGTAAGAAATTCATTTGGTTGTTCTATCATGTGAAACATGTCCAAGGCGTATACTACATCGGCCATATCGGAGTTAAGCGACGTGGTGTATTTTTCTGCAAGAACAGCCTCGACGTTTATTAATCTATATCTTTCACTTTTTCAATGGCAAGCGGGTGAACATCCACCGCTATGACTTTGCCTGATTCTCCAACGGCATTGGATGCAAATTTGATATATCGAGCGGGACCGCAACCGTAATCAATAACGGTTTGACCTGGTTTTAACCCCAAGGTTTCGAAGTTTTTATGGGAATGCTGACTCAACAAATCCCTCAAATTCATCGTCATTGCCATTGCGCGGAAAGCTAGATTTGGAATGAATTCCCTATTCTTTCCGGAAAAATAATCGCCGAGCGTTCTTTTTTTCATAAACTTCCTTTGTTTCCAAACACCATCTATAGTTAGTAATTGCCCCTGTTTCCTTA
>CAZCGI010000128.1:0-5909 GCA_964498145.1 uncultured Syntrophaceae bacterium | reverse complement strand
CACTTCCAATGTCTTTTGCTTTATCGTTAACATATTGAACAACGTTCGCTACATACTCTTCCCCTCGATCGCTTAAAACCGAGAATTCCTGCCCCATTACATTTATATTAAAGCGTTTTTTCAAACGTCCTTCCCTATATCATCTATAGATGTATGTCCTGAAGCATTGCAAGCAATGAATCGACTTTTGTTCGTACCGCATCCCTTTCTTCGCTTAATATTTTAATGGTATTCTTCAGTTCTTCCTGTTCCGCATCCCTGTTTCTCAGAGATTCTTCAAGATCCTGATTTTTCTTTTTCAGTACAGTATATTCTTCAAGTATATTTTTTATCTTTTCTTCCAACTCATTAAATCTGACTAATTCCACGGCGTAACGTTCACCTTTCGCGTCTTGATAAATAACCGATCTTAACCTCTCTTAAATTAAACAATTTTTGGACATTTGAATTATGCCAATCCACCGGTTAAAAGTCAAGATCTTATTTCCGGCACAGACTACAAGGGGTTGCCATCAGTTCTGCATCTCTTCCTCTTTGGGCATTTCGAGGGACTCGAAATAGCGGTGAACCGCTTCCATCAAATCCGCCTTGTCATGGATTTCGGCCATCGTCTGACGAAAGTGAGCACCTCCCCGTAATCCTTTTGTATACCACAAAAGGTGCTTACGAAATGTCTTCAGTCCCACGTTCGCCCCATAGTATTGTATATTCATCATCAAATGTTCACGAACGATCTGTTCGCGATCGCAGAGCGTCGGTTTTTGAATCGTACCACCGTTCTCCAAATACTTAATGGTTTGCTTGAAAATCCATGGATATCCCAACGCCGCACGTCCAATCATTACACCGTCACAACCCGTCATCTCCAGCATCTTTTTAGCGTCTTCCGATGCTCTCACATCGCCACTCCCGATAACGGGACCAGCAATACGTTTTTTCACTTGGGCGATGAGATCCCAATCGGCAAAACCGCTGAAGCCCTGCTCTACTGTCCGGGGATGAATTATGACGGCATCAGCACCACACTCTTCCGCGATAACGGCGATATCGATTGCATTCAGACCAAATCGTTTCCAGCCGGCTCTGATTTTCACCGTCAGCGGGAGGCTTGTTCCTTTTCTCACTTCACGCACGATGCGAGCCACCCGTAAAGGATCTTTCATCAGCGCGGCACCGGCGCCCGTTTTCAATACTTTCTTGACGGGACACCCCATGTTGATATCAACACTATCCACTCCTTCTCCCGTAACGATACGCACCGCTTCGGAAAGAATATCCGGATCGGCGCCGAATATCTGCACTCCAAGCGGTCTGTCAGCATCCGACGACTCGAGATACCGATACGTCTTTCTCGCGCTCCGAATAAGACCATTGGCACTGACCATCTCGGTGAAGCATAATCCACAACCGAATTTTCGTACTATGGTCCTGAAGACAAGGTCAGTAATTCCGGCCATGGGAGCAAGAAAAACATTATTTTGTAATGAGAGATTACCAATTTTCATCCACTGAAACCCCACTGATATATGGATGGTACCTTTTCTACTATCGAATGTCAGTTGTCACAAGAAAATTTTATCGAATGTTATGGATTATAACGTTCCTTAGACCATCCGAATCAGCAACAAAGAGAAGGATGTATTGATAAAAGAGACTGTTGTGGCAAGGAAGAATATTTCAGTCAGAATCCTCATCTTTCTGGATGCTACCGGCAAGAGTCCTATCGATAAGGGCTTTGTTGTATGCGGCAAAAATATCCCGTCGTGACAGGATTCCGATTATATGTCTCGGATCATTTTCATCAACAACCGGTAATTGTTCAATATTTTTAAACCCTATCTTTTTCAGGGCCGTATCGAGATTTTCACTCTTTGTGACGGTAATCACTTTTGTTGTTGAAATTTCTTGTGCCACCACGAGGGTTCCCAGGTCTTCCTCATAGAGAACATCCTTGAAGTCCTGAAACGTCAATATACCAGTGAGAAGGCCTTCTTTATCAACAACAGGAAAACTCGAATGTTTGCTTGACAAGGTAAACGCTATCAATTCTTTGAGGGGCATTTTCTCCGATACGGTTTCAACATTGCCGGTCATGGCATCTTCGACGCGAAGCGACTTCATAATATTGACTTCCCTGCCGGCCCTGATATCGGTACCCCGCCGAATCAGTTTCAACGTATAGATGGATTCCCGTTTAATCTGACTTGCCAGAATGGAAGCGATGATACAGGAAAGCATAAGAGGAAGGATAATCTTATAATCACCGGTCATCTCGAACAGAATAAGAATTGCACTCAGGGGACCATGGGTTGTAGCTGCAACAACAGCACCCATTCCCACAAGACTATATGCTCCCGCCGTTGCCGTTACTGTCGGGAAAAGTGCATGTACCATAAATCCAAAAGCTCCGCCGGTCATGGATCCTATAAACAATGAAGGAGCGAAGATTCCTCCCGATCCTCCCGAAGCAATCGTTAGTGATGTTGCAAAGATTTTGATAAAGACCAGCGCAAGTATTATGATCCAGGGCATTTTTTCCAAGAGAGCAAGACCAATGGCATCATACCCGACACCGAAAATATGGGGGAAAAATATCCCTATTATTCCGATTATCAGCCCGCCGATTGCCGCTTTCGTATAATCGGGAATTTTCCATTTATCAAAGAGGTCCTCTGACTTATACAGAAAGGTTGTAAAAAAAACGCCCACGAAAGCAGCTATGATACCGAGCAGCAAATAAAGCGGTATTTCCGCTACGCTGACCAGTGTATAGTGGGGGACAACGAATGCAGGATAATTACCCAAATGAGCCCGGGAAATAACCGTTGCCATAACGGAAGACACAACGATCGGGCTGAATGTGGCGATGCCGAATTCACCTAAAATGATTTCCATGGCAAACATAACACCGGCGATCGGCGCATTAAATGTCGCCGCAATACCAGCGGCGGCACCACACCCTACAAGGGTTCTCATTCTGTCGGCGGAAACACCCATGATCTGGCCGAACGAGGAGCCGATGGCGGATCCGATCTGAACAATCGGACCTTCCCTTCCTACCGATCCTCCAGATCCTATACAAATTGCCGACGCAAGGGATTTAATGAAAACAACCCGCTTTCTGATCACCCCACCCTTCAGGGCAACCGCTTCCATAACTTCAGGAACGCCATGCCCCTTGGCTTCCCTGGCGAAAAAGTAGACCAGCGGGCCGACCAGGGCACCTCCGATGATCGGCGGATAGAGCTTTGCATACCATGGCAAACTCATCAGGTATTCGAGGAAGCTTTCTCCACCATTTCCGAATAATGTTTGCTCAACGAATTGTATCAACCATCGAAATCCAACGGCGCCATACCCACCCAAGATGCCGACGATCATTGCCATGAAGATCATCACAACGTTTTCATTCGTTCGGTACCTATTGATAAGGTTAAGCTTCGGTTTGTCTTCAGTGGTCTGATGATCAGTCATGAAATCCCGTGCATAAGTAGCGATAACTCTACAATTTTATTTGCCTTGTTATATCCCCGTGCATACTTTTGCAAGTAAAATCTTGAATCCCTCAATGAAGTGGTACGAAAAAGCGGAACGGAAGTCTCATAATCCGCCACGATGCGTCTGAGACACTAATTACAATCTTTCAGCTTTGCTAAAAAAGAATCCCTCGGGAATTTATTGCAATAAAATATCTTCAACCATTATGAAACTTGATGTTCTTCCGGGACTTGCCTGAGTTGTTCAGCTTTAAGTCGATTTGCCCGTTCAAGCTCCTGGATCGTGTTGATGCCCATCACTTCAATAGAATCATGAGTAATAAAAGACATGACGGAGTGATTTTCTTTCTTCCCTATTTCAATAATATCGGTGAGATAATACTCACCCTGTGCATTTTCATTTCTGATTCGGGACACGGCATCAAACAAAAATGAGCAATCAACGCAATAGATTCCTGAATTAATTTCTCTGATCTGCTTTTCTTCGTCGGTTGCATCCTTATGTTCAACTATTTTTATGATCCGCCCCCCCCTATCTTTTACGACCCTGCCGTATCCCGATGGATCATCCAGCAGGGTTGTCAGGACCGTCACCACGGCATTATTTTCACGATGATTATGAATAAGCGCTTCGATGGTCTTCTGCGACAGGAGGGGAACATCACCACAAAGAATCAGAACATCACCTTTAAAATCACGGAAGGCTTTTTTTGCCTGAAGAACGGCGTGACCCGTTCCCAGTTGTTCCTTCTGCATCACATAAACAAGGTCGTCACCCTTCATTTTCTCTTGAATTACCTCAGCCTGATGACCGACCACAAGGGCAATCATGGTGGAACCGATTTTCCTCGCCAGGTCAATCGAATAGTAAACCATCGGTTCACCGCATACCGGGTGAAGAACTTTCGCCAGATCGGACTTCATCCGTGTTCCTTTTCCAGCAGCCAGAATAATGGTTGCTATCCTCGCATCTCCTCTGGGTGATGTGCCCGTTTCATGCTGTATCATAATGAACCGATTCCCTTCATATCAATATTCATTTCATTTTTCTCCGCCGGTCGGAACAATGATCAGAACCTCCTTGATCGACTTGATATCGGCATCTTCAATAATAAAAAGATTATCATTGTATTTGTACGTTTCGTTCCTCCGAGGAATCTTTCCCATGTGATACAGGAGAAAGCCTCCCAACGTCTCATAGTCACCATCGGGAAGACTTTCCCGCATGATGGCCTGGACATGTTCAATTTTTGCTTTAGCACTGAACAGATATTTGCCGGGCGCCAGTTTTCGGTAATGACTCCCGGCATCAACATATTCATCATCAATTTCGCCAATGATCTCCTCTACGATATCCTCTATAGTTGCTATTCCTACAGCGCCGCCATATTCATCAACAACGACAGCCATATGCTCACTTCTTTTCTGCAACTCCAGTAGAAGTTCGTCCGTTGATTTTGTCTCCGGCACAAATAAAACATTTTCCCGCATACAGTTCTTGACAGGATCATCTTCCGACATCGACGGAGACCGCCGTGACTGCCCATGGGAAACATCAAGCAAATCAAAGGAATGAAGAATGCCGATGATATTATATACCTGTTCACTATAGACAGGAATACGGGAATAGCCCCGTTCGGAAACTATATGTACGGCTTCTTGCAATGTCGTTTCGGAAGACAGAGCCGTCACGTTGGATAAAGGAACCATAACATCTTCTGCAGTTGACTCGGTAAAATCAAAAATCCGCCGTATCATTTCCCGTTCCGATGTCATGATATCACTTTCTTCCCCTCCCTTCTGAAGGAGAAACTCCAGGCCGGTCTTGGTTATATAGGGAGTATAGTAGGTTTTCTGTTCCTGGGTAAAGATATTAAGCGCCCCTTTTGATATCTTCCAAATGATGAACACAATCGGGTACAGGACATATGATGCGCACCAGAGGAACCAGGAGATTTTCAGGGCGACAGCCTCGGGATGTTGCCGAAAGATGCTTTTCGGAACAAGTTCCCCCATAATCAGGAGCAAGGGAATCATAACCATAATGGAAAATAGCTCGCCCCGAGCGGTACCGAACATTGAAATGAACATTGATGTGGCCAGGGCAGTATTGGTGACAACGCAAATATTAGTCCCGGTTAAGGTAGTCGAGAGAAACCATTCCGGCCTGTTCAAGAGCTTCAGTGCAGTCTGTGCCGACCGTGAGCCCCCCTTTGCCCTGCTGCGAATTTTGTTTATATCCGATGCAACAAGAGCGATTTCCCCGCCGGAAAACAGACCCTGCAGCAAGAGAAAGACAATAATAAAAGAGTACGTCATGATACTATTCATGGGGCAGTTCCTCTTTTTTCTTCAACCTTACCTTCATGATTCTCGTCTTGCTTACTTTTTCGACCTTCATGGTATAATCAT
>CAZCGI010000127.1:0-5928 GCA_964498145.1 uncultured Syntrophaceae bacterium | reverse complement strand
CGTCATAATCTTTCAGCATCCCTCCGAATGTGCCGTAAGGGGTTCTGCACGCTTCAACGCACACAACCTCCTTGAAGTTTTTGTTCAAAAGTTTGATCTTTCGTCCCATCGTAGAAAAATCGGGTTTTCTTTCACCAAATTTCGCAATTGGAGCGTCCTTATAAACATCGGCTCTTTTCTTATCGAGTTTCTGGGGTACTTTTGACATGTAGTTCCTCCTTCTCCGTTTTTATTTAAGTGCCGTCACCCTTCCTGCTGTTATACCGTTTCTTTCATCAACCGGCAGGTAGGCCGGCGTGAAAGAGAGATGCAAAGTTGTATTATTTTGTTACGTTTTGCCAAGTATGTGATCGATTCGTCGTCTGCAATCCATCACTATGAGGTTATCGGGTATGCCGGGTGGCGATTAGTCAAGACCATTAACAAATTCCACTTCTCGAGGAATTTTATGTGAAGACAGATATTTTCTGCAATGTTTCAGAATTTCTTTTTCATCTGCTTCTGCGTTATTTTTCTTGACGATGAGAGCCTTAACGATTTCACCCCTCATCAAATCAGGTTGTGCCACAACTCGGGATTCTTCAACGGCAGGATGCATATTGAGGACAATCTCTACTTCCCGGGGATATACGTTAAAACCGCTCGTAATAATCATTCGCTTTTTCCGACCGGTGAGGAAAATGTATCCATCTTTGTCGATCTTCGCAAGATCGCCTGTGTGGAGCCATCCGTTTTTGATGACTTCGGCGGTGGCCTCATCATCCTTGTAGTAGCCTTTCATCACATTGGCTCCCTTGATGACGAGCTCTCCCTCACTATCGGCCGGCAGATCGTTATTATCGTCGTCCACGACTTTGGCTTCGGCTCCCGGTATGGTAATACCGATTGATCCGGGCTTTTGTTCCATGTTGAGTCTGCTGAATGAACAAACGGGGGATGCCTCTGTGAGTCCGTACCCTTCCATGAGCTTTACATTGAATTTTTGTTCGAATGCAGGGATAAACTTCGGGGGCATGGTCGACCCGCCGGTGATGCACAATCTAAGCGAACTCAGATCGTAGTTTTCTACGCCTTGGTGCATTAACATTCCGAGAAAAAGACGGGGAACCGCTGCAATATAGGTGACTTTTTCTTGTTCGATGACCTGAAAGATTTTATCGATGCTGAATTGATCCATGAGGACCGTACTGGCCCCGAGATTTATGACTGACAGTAAATTTGCCGAGGCTCCGAAGGAATGGAAAAAGGGAATTACCGAGAGCCCTCGGTCTTTGTCGGTACCTGCGCAAATATCTCTGAGGAGCGTCCACTGTGTTGAAAGGTTTCTGTGAGTCAGAACGGCACCAAGGGGGTACCCGGTCAATCCCGAGGTGTAGATCATAACTGCCGGATCGTTCTCGTCAACAGCAACTGCGTCGAATTCAAAGGGCCCTTCTCGGAAGGCCTTCCGAAAGAGGGCGTCATCATGGGGATCGTCAACACATATAAAGTGCCTGCACGTGTCAAGGCTATCTTGTATGGCTTCATATCTTTTTGCCGACGAAGAGGTCGTTATTAGAACTTTCGAATCGCTGTTGTTGAGGAGATATGTGAGTTCATAGGGGGTCGACAGGATGTTGAGGGTTACCGCAACCGCCCCCAGTTTTGCTATGGACAAATACGATATGACAAATTCGGGGATGTTGGGGAGCATCAGGGAGACTTTGTCTCCCTTAACGATGCCGAGATTTTTCAGAACGTGCGACAAAGCGTTACTGTATTTATTGAGTCCGTCGTAAGTGATTCGCTTGTCATTGTAGATGAGGGATACATTATCCGGATACTTATCTCTGACTTCCTCCAGCATCATACCGAGACTGACAGTGCTCATCGTGTCCTCCCATTGGAACGGGGGTACCATAGCACATCGAATAGGTTGTTTCAATAGAAATATAAAATGATTATGCCCTGTCCAGACTTTTATTTACGGTCAGAATTTTGTCGATAAAAACGACCGGTTTCGTATGCAAAGGACGCACAATGATCGCCTTTCGCCGGTATCTTTCCGAGGTGAGAAGCACGAAGACGATTGTTAACTTGACAAGTGATCGGAGTTTCCGATATTTTGCATACGCCAGTTGTAAAAATAATATGAACGGCGGAGGAGGGAACCATGAAGAAAGTATTTGTAGTGGCTATTGCTGCATTACTGCTGTTTGGTGGTGCTGCACAGGCGGATGAACTCCAGGTTGGAATGAAAGCATCGGATTGGACGTTCAAAGATGCCGATGGCACGGCGTTCACCATGGATTCGTGGTCGGGAAAGGTCCTGCTGATCAATTATGTTGATCCCGATGAATCCGACTTAAACGAACATTTTACCGAGGCCATGAAGAAGGCAAAAAATGATGGCCTGCTGAAAGATGATACTTACAAAGGAATTGGTATTGCCGATTGCGCCGCCACGTGGAAACCGAATTTCCTCATCCGGGCGATTGCCGGAGATAAGGCGAAGAAGTACAAAACAGTTATCCTCTTTGATTACGACGGAACATTGCGAAATGCATGGGGACTCAAGAAAGATTCTGCTAATGCGGTCATTCTGGATAAAAATCGCGTCTGTCGGGCCATCGTCCGCGGCCGTGTTCCCGACGATCAGGTTGCGTCACTGGTGCAGCTGGCGATTGACCTGCAGGGTGAATAAACGATAAAAAACATAAAGGATTGGTTGTTGAAGGTATGTCCATAATTATTAACGGCAATAGTGTTGCCCAGGAAATAAGAAATGAAATAAAAAACAAGGTGCTTGCATTAAAAAACCAGAGGGGAATAATTCCGGGACTTGCGGTGATCCTCGTGGGTGAAGACCCGGCGTCCAAAATCTACGTAAGAAGGAAGACGGAGGATTGCGAGGAAGTCGGATTCTTTTCCCGGGAATTCAAACTGCCCGAGAACACGGAGGAGCATCGTTTGCTTTCAATCATCGATGAACTCAATGGGGACGACAAAATTCACGGTATATTGGTGCAGCTTCCCCTTCCGAAGCATTTTAATACGAATGCGGTTATCGATGCCATTGATCCGCGGAAGGACGTTGATGGATTCCATCCCTATAACATGGGACGTCTTTTTACCGGTGATCCCTTTCACCAGGCCTGTACACCCTTCGGAATTATCGAACTCATGAACCGGTATGACATTGAAATTGAGGGAAAGAATGCCGTGATCGTAGGACGGAGCAACATCGTGGGCAAGCCGTTGACGATGATGCTTATTACAAGACATGCGACGGTAACGGTGTGTCATACACGGACGAAAAATCTTTCCGAAGTGACCCGGAGGGCCGACATTCTCGTTGCCGCTGCAGGACGTATAGAGATGATCAAGGGGGATATGGTCCGTGAGGGCGCCGTGGTGATTGATGTGGGCATCAATCGGCGTGAAGACGGCAAGCTTGTGGGCGATGTCGCTTTTTCTGAGGTTGTCGACAAGGCTTCCTATATAACGCCGGTTCCCGGTGGCGTGGGGCCGATGACGAGGGCTATGTTATTGTCCAATACGTATGATGCGGCAACCCGGCTTGCGCCCGTTCAATAAGACAGGCGTAACTTTATCACGCACGATGTGTGGTCATGTTCGAAAAATCTGATGTTCAATCGCATGGAGTAGTCGAGCGGTAATTCAGAGAGGCACTGCAGATATGGAACGTCATTTTGATGTAGTCGTCGGAATACCATCATATGATGAATCTAAAACAATCGGCTATGTCGTTGAAATGGCCGGGAGAGGGCTTTCCGAGTACTTCCCCGACTCGACGTGTATCATCGTTAACTGTGATAATGACAGCCCCGATGATACGAAAGGGGCGTTTCTGTCGGCATCAGTTCCGCCGGGGATTGAGAAAAAATACATATCTACCCCCGAAGGCGTAACCGGCAAGGGTAACAATTTTTTTAATCTCTTCCGATTTTGTATGGACGTGAATGTTCGCATTGTCATTGTCGTCGATGCAGACCTTCGTTCCATCACTCCCGAATGGATCAGATATCTCGGGTATCCCATCAAGGAGGGGTACGATCTGGTTGCTCCCCTCTATTCCAGGCATCAATTCGACGGCACAATTACAAACCACCTGTGTTATCCTCTTCTTTTTTCGCTGACCGGGTTGAATGTACGCCAGCCGATCGGTGGAGATTTTGCATTTTCGTCTCGTTTATGCTCGTACTGGCTCGATCAGCCGTGGAACGACATGGTGCGTCAATACGGTATCGACATATTCATGTCTCTCAATGCGCTGTTCGGTGATTTCAAGGTATGCCAGGCAGGTCTCGGGACGAAGGTTCATAATGCAAGCAGTCCCAAACTGGGGCGAATGTTCGAGGAGGTTGTGTACACTCTCTTTTCAACGGTAATCCAGCATCGCAACAAATGGCTTGATGCGTGGCTTGCAACGAATGCAGAGGCTTACTGGCAAAGCACGGTAAAACAACCCCCACACTACGGATTAAAAAAACTCAAAGAGACCCAGTGGCTCGATATTGATATCTTGAAACTCAAGCAGGACTGTCGACATGAGTACAGTGAATATAAAGATTTAGTGCAAAAACATCTGAGCTCCTACGCGTATCGAAAGATCGACCATATGTTTCTGGTGGATAATTATGATGTTGACATCATGCTCTGGTCTCAGATTGTCTACGGTCTCCTCTATCGCTTTGACGGAGCGTCCGAGGAAGAGAAAAAGGAAATTATCAATGTGCTGAAACCCCTTTATTTTGCCCGTAGTCTGACCTTTGATTACGAAACATGGCGGTACAGCATTGCCTTCGCCGAAGAAGAAGTCCAGAATCAGGCGCTTGCGTTCCAATCGCAAAAACCCTATATTTTCGGCCTTTATCTGGGAGAGGGGAAATGTTCATTTCCTGAAAATAATCAGAAATAGAGATGGTGTGTCACCGGATATCCGTTGAAGAAAGGGGGTGTACTATACACCCCCTTTCTTCTTATTCACAGTCTTATGGTTCCTTAGATATGTAAGGAATCCAATCGTTATTGTCGGTAGAATGTTTTACCGAAGAGTCTATCACTCATACCAGTCAGATCGGCCCACTTCAGCGGTCCGCCCCGGTCAGGGGGAAAGCCGGTGGCCCAGATCATCCCCACATCGATCATCCGGGGATCATCGACAACATTGCGATCGAGGAGATCCCGGGCAACACGAACCAAGGCCTCCAGAAGTCCCGTTTGAATCTCTTCGACGGTCCGCTCTTTCGTTTCTCTCTTTGCAATAAGGGGGATCACCGCAGGATCGACGCTTCCGTCAGGAAGGAAAAAGCCCTTCCCTGATTTCTTCAGTCCCAGGCGTCTGTCATTCACTATATTCTTAAGAGTTTCCTGCCTTACGCCCATCCCGACGAAGACTTTGTAGGGAACGTCGATCCCCACTTCGTCGGTCAGTTTGATCGGCCCAATGGGCATACCGAAGGATGTGACGGTACCGTCCACTTTGTCGATGGCATTGCCTTCTTCAATGTACTGCAGTGCATTGAGCAGGTAGGGAAAGAGCATGGCATTGACGACGAATCCCGGATTGTCCCGGCAGACGAGGGGACGTTTCCGGATGGCGGCGGTGAAGTTCAGCAGGTTGTCGATGGTGGCCTGGGTTGTCTGTGTCCCCCGGACGATCTCGACGAGCTGCATCATCCACACGGGGGAAAAGAAGTGAAGGCCGGCAAATCGCTCCGGATGGGCGACAAAGGGTGCCATAACGTCGATGGAGAGTGATGAGGTGTTGCTGGCGATGAGGCAATCTTCTTTTACAACGCTGCAGAGTTCCCGGTAGACCTGCTCCTTGACGGTGATGTCTTCAAAGACCGCTTCGACAACGATGTCCACATCCCTGAAGTCGTCGGTGTAGTCGGTAACAACGGTGAGACGATTCATCAGTTC
>CAZCGI010000126.1:0-5984 GCA_964498145.1 uncultured Syntrophaceae bacterium | reverse complement strand
TATTGAAAGACATCTTTATCATATTCGGACTGTCCATCGTCGTCCTCTTTGTCTGCCTGAGGATAAAAATACCGACGATTGTGGGGTTTCTCATTACGGGTATTGTGGCCGGGCCGCATGGCCTTGGGATCATCAGCGCTGTTACCGAAGTCGAAACCATGTCGGAAATCGGAATTGTCCTCCTTCTGTTTACCATCGGCATCGAATTCTCCCTGAAAGATCTCATGAAAATCAAGAAACTGGTCTTTCTTGGCGGATCGGCGCAGGTCCTCCTGACGATTCTCGCCTTTTTCTTCGTTGCACGGCACGTCGGACAAACGGTTTCTCAATCCGTTTTCATGGGCTTTCTCATGGCTTTGAGCAGCACCGCCATTGTCCTGAAACTTCTCCAGGAACGGGCGGAAATCGACAGCCCTCACGGAAGGACTTCCCTCGGGATATTGATCTTTCAGGATATAGCCATCGTTCCTATGATCCTCGTAACACCGATGCTTGCCGGTGCCGCACGGGATATCATCGGTTCCCTCGCTGTTCTCACCATTAAGGTCGCCGGTATTCTTATCCTGGTTTTCGTCAGTTCAAAATGGCTCGTACCTCAGCTCCTCTATCAGATAACCAGAACGAGGAACCGTGAAATATTTTTGCTGAGCATCATTATTCTCTGCATCGCCGTAGCATGGCTTACCTATAGTCTGGGATTATCGCTCGCTCTCGGAGCCTTTCTCGCCGGACTGATCATATCCGAATCGGAATACAGCCATGAGGCCCTGGGGAATATCCTGCCGTTCAAGGATCTGTTTATCAGCTTCTTTTTCATATCAATCGGCATGCTCCTCAATATTGATTTCGTGTTTCGAAATATCGGGGTCATCGCGCTCATTACTCTGGGAGTTGTCGTACTCAAAGCGATTATTGCCGGAGCAACGGCATCCCTGCTCGGGTACCCCCTTCGGACCATGATTCTTGTGGGCTGCGCCCTCAGTCAGGTGGGAGAGTTTTCCTTTGTCCTCTCGAAAGCTGGGCTCGAATACGGATTGCTCATACCGGGGAAGACATACCAGCTGTTTCTCGCTGTTTCTGTTCTGACCATGATGGTAACGCCCTTTGTCATCCAACTGTCGCCCCGACTTGTCGATGCGGCGCAGCGTCTCCCCCTTCCCCAGCAGTTGAAATCGGGGGTACACCCGGCATTCACCACTACTAATATTGTACGAACGGATCACCTGATCGTAATCGGCTTTGGTATCAACGGCCGCAACGTGGCACGGGCGGCAAAAACAGCCGGCGTCCCGTACATTGTCATCGAAATGAATCCCGAAACGGTCCGTTATGAAAAAGCTATGGGGGAACCGATCTTTTACGGCGATGCGACCCATGAGGCAATTTTCCACCATGCGAGAATCAACAACGCACGTATTATCGTGATCACCATTGCCGATGCAGCCGCAACAAGAAAAATTACTTCTCTAGCCCGGAGATTGAATCCCAAGATCCACATTATCGCACGAACCCGGTTCCTGCAGGAAATGGAACCGCTTTATGCACTCGGCGCCGATGAAGTTATTCCCGAAGAATTCGAAACATCCGTGGAGATCTTTACGCGCGTCCTGTCAAAGTACCTTATCCCCAGGGACGAGATAGAACGATTTATCAGAGAAGTCAGGGCTGACGGATACCATATGTTCCGCAGTCTCTCGGCTGAGGCCGCATCTTGCTCCGACCTGCGACATTGCCTGCCCGATATCGAAATCACCTCCTTCCGGCTCGACGACACATCACCGCTGGTGGGAAAAACTCTCGGTGAAACGGAACTGAGAAAAAAATACGGCATTACCGTTCTGGCGGTACGCCGTAACAGCACGACCATATCAAATCCCGATGTCTCACTTAAGTTTGCCCCGCACGATATTCTGTTCATTCTCGGTAAAACGGAACAATTTGCCTCAATAACCAAATTGTTTTATAATACGTGAAATTAAAGCTAAAGCATCACAAATCAGGACACAAGGTAAACGAATTAACCTATTCACCTTTCTCCCTTAAACATAAAACGTAAAACGATGTGACCGGAGGTTGTCACCATGCAGGTTTTGGTTCTGTATTATTCAAGGACGGGCAACACGGAAAAACTGGCGACTGAAATCGCCAAGGGGGTGGAACAGGTCGATGGTGTGACCTGTATTGTCAGATCGGTGGAAAACGTTACCAAAGACGATTTGACAAACTCCGGAGGCATTATAGCCGGATCGCCCGTTTATTTCGGCACCATGGCCGGGGAGATGAAAGAACTGTTCGACAAATATGTTGGAATCCGCAAGAAAATGGAAAACAAGATCGGTGCCGCCTTTGCAACATCCGCTGACCCGTCAGGTGGAAAGGAAACGACGATGATCTCCATCATTCAGGCCTTTCTCATTTATGGCATGATCGTTGTCGGCGATCCCATCTCCGCAACCGGTCATTACGGTGTTGCCTGCACCGGTGCTCCCGATAAAAAAACGGCTGATAATGCAGCGAAACTGGGAAAGCGTGTGGCTTCGCTGGTAAAGCAACTGCACGGCTGATTCCGCTATAGTCAAGAAACTAAATTCAGCGAAAGGAGGTAACTGAACATGCTAGATACATCTTTCCCTTCTTTTTTCGTCAAACCGGGAAAACTCTGTCTGATCCTTTCACTCGCCCTTTTCCTTATTCCGGTAATAATTCCACTGTCTGCACAGGCCCACTCGCCGAGTACGGTAACCCTTCAATACAGTCCCGATTCGAAAATCCTAACGGTAACGATTATCCATTCCGTCTCGGATCCAACAAAACATTACGTCGAAAGTGTCAAGATCGCACAGAACCGAGAACTCATAAAAACCTTCGAATACACAAGTCAGCCCGATAAATCCACCTTCACCTACGAGTACCTCATAGAGGCAAAAGAGGGGGATGAACTGAAAGTGAGGGCCGGCTGCAGCTATTTCGGATCGAAATCAGCTAAATTGATTGTCGGGGGCTCGAAATAGCACGGCGCGACGGGTGAATGATGTAAGGAGTCGTTACAGCTAGTCCACGTCGGTGTACAAGAGTTTACTGACCGCCGAGAGGCCATTGAACTCGAAAATCGCGGGGATACGGGGGTTTATATATCGTCTTGTGCCTTGAGCCATGAGCCTTTTACCTATTACCTTTGCGGTTTTGCCGCTATGCGATAAGGATATGAACAGATCATGATGATATGGGTCCATGCCGGATCGATGACGGTGGCCTTCATTCTTATGATGTCCGGAGCCGTGATCGTCAGATTTTTCAAGAAAAAACGGTGGTGGCTAAAGGCTCACCGAAACGTGGGGCTGGGCAGTTCTGTCTGTGCACTGATCGGCTTTACCGGCGCATTTGTAATGGTTTTCCTGTACGAAGGATCACATGTGAGCGTGCCTCATGCGTATATCGGCATTATCACATTTTTGAGTGCCTTGCTGACACCCACGCTTGGCATCATGCAATTTCAATTCTGGCGGAAGGCAGCTGTCATACGGAATATACACCGCCTGTCGGGGTGGATAACCATTATTCTCATGTCCGTTACCATCATATCAGGTCTGATCCATGCGGGAATCATTTGAATGTTTTTCCCGCTTAAGGTTTCATAGTTTCATATTGCACATGGACGGTGCTATGTGCTTTCATTACGTTTTGGTGATTGAGATTAACAACGACGAAAGGAGCTCGCTTTTATGCTGAAACCGGAAAATACTATGCTTATTGTCATCGACATCCAGAAAAATCTCTATCGGGCCATGCACGAAAAAGAATTCATGTTGGAAAATCTCAAAAAAATTATCAAGGGGGCAAAGGTCTTCGACCTTCCGATTCTGGTCACGGAGCAGATTCCGGCGAAAATCGGTCCGACGATCCCTGAAATTGCAGAACTCATCACCGGGATTGCAACGATTCCAAAGGCCCATTTCAGTTGCTGCGGCGATGATGGATTTATGAATGAACTGAAGAAAATAAAGCGGGGACAGATTCTCATGACCGGCATTGAGGCTCATGTCTGCGTCTATCAGACAACCATCGACCTTATCGAACGGGGGTATGAAGTTCATCTTATTACAGACTGCATGTCCTCGCGGACAGAGTTCAATAAAAATGTCGCTATCGAGCGAATGGTTGAAAGCCGGGCACGGCGATCCAGTACGGAAATTGCCCTGTTCGAACTCATGAAAGTCGCCGAAGGCAATACGTTCAGTCAGATGATAAAGATAGTCAAGTAAAGGCTTCGGCAATCAGTCGTCAGCTCTCAGCCCACCGATGAGACAGCGACAGATTAATCACGCTGACCGCTGAAAGCTGATCGCTCACACAAGGAGGTATGATCATGAAAGTATTGATTGTGTATTATTCCATGTATGGTCATGTTTACCGTCTGGCGGAGGCGATTGCCGACGGTGTCCGGGAAGTGGACGGTGCCGAGGTTGAACTTCGGCAAGTCCCGGAGACGCTCTCCGATGAAGTATTAACAAAGATGGGCGCCATTGAACCCCGGAAGGCATTCGCTCATATTCCTCTTGCGATGGTGAACGACCTGGCAAAAGCAGACGCCGTCATTTTCGGGACGCCGACCCGATTCGGCAATATGTGCGGACAGATGCGGCAGTTCCTTGATGCAACGGGAAGTCTCTGGGCGAAAGGGTCACTCGTTGGTAAAGTGGGCAGTGTTTTTACCAGTACGGGGACCCAGCACGGAGGTCAGGAATCGACGATTCTGAGCTTTCACTTGAACCTGCTCCACCATGGAATGGTTATCGTCGGTCTTCCTTACTCATTTCAGGGACAGTCGAGAATGGACGAGATAACCGGCGGATCACCCTACGGCGCTTCAACAATCGCAGGCCCCAAGGGAGACCGGCTGCCCACGGAAAACGAGCTTGCCGCTGCACGTTTTCAGGGAAAACACGTAGCAACAATTGCGAAGAAACTTGCACAGTGACAAAATTAAGGGCTGGTGAGGTGTGCACTATGGAACCGATTTATCTCGACTACAACGCAACAACACCGATCGATCCGGAGGTTGCCGACGCTATGCGGCCCTATCTGGACCGCTATTTCGGCAATCCGTCAAGTGCTCACCTCCACGGTATAACTGCCAAGAAGGCCGTTGAAACGGCACGGCAACAGGTAGCGGAACTGCTCAACTGCGAGCCTGATGAAATCATTTTCACCAGCGGCGGAACGGAATCCAATAATTTCGCAATCAAAGGTGCAGCCCTTGCACGCCGTAATGTGGGTAATCACATTATAACATCAACGATTGAACATCCTGCAGTAACTGAAGTATGCAGTTACCTGAGAACTTTGGGATTCGCCATCAGCACGATCCCCGTGGACGAAACAGGCTGCATTGATCCGGGAGAACTTGAACGGGTCATCACGGCACGAACAATACTCATCACAGTGATGCATGCAAACAACGAAGTGGGAACGATCCAGCCGATTGAGGAAATATCGTCATATGCACGAGAACACGGCGTCGCTTTTCATACCGATGCCGCCCAGTCAGTAGGCAAAATCTCCACCGACGTTCAGGATCTCGGCGTGGATCTCCTTTCCGTGGCGGGCCACAAGCTCTACGCACCGAAAGGTGTGGGCGCCCTGTTTGTCCGCAGGGGAACACGACTCGAAAAATTCATGCATGGCGCCGGTCATGAACGAAACATGCGGGCAGGTACGGAAAACGTTTTAGAAATCGTTGGTCTGGGAAAAGCATGTGAGATCGCTCGTCGGGACCTTTCGGCAAACATGACACGCATGAAGGCCCTGCGGGACCGTCTTCATGAAGGGCTCAAAAGCGTGGAGAAGGACCTCCGGCTGAACGGCCATCCGGAGAAACGACTCCCCAATACGCTGAGCATCGGATTCCGCAACACGGAAGCCCCAACCCTGCTGAATGAGATGATCATTGCAAATATATCCGCCTCGGCTGGCTCCGCCTGCCA
>CAZCGI010000125.1:0-5985 GCA_964498145.1 uncultured Syntrophaceae bacterium | reverse complement strand
CGTTTGTGGCCAGCGGTTTGCTGCTTGTGACGGCCGGTTATTTCTATCAGCGGTACAGTTCCACATTGCTCGAACAAACGAAGGAAGGGGAGTACAAATGAGAACAATAGTGGCACTGCTCTTCATACTCAGTTCGGCAACCGCATCGAATGCCGCTTTTAACAAAGCAGGATGGGATTGGCAGCGGTTGATAGACCTCAACGGAAAATCCGGGTTTGTTCAATTGATGGTAACGCCGGAAATATTTGATCAGAGTCAACCCTCACTCAATGACCTGAGGGTGTTGAACAAAGACAATAATCTTGTTCCCCATGTTATTCACCGGGGTCAAATACAGACGATCAAACATACGGAATGGCGGCCGGCCGGATTATTAAATGCCACGTTTGCCCCGAAGGCATTCTCGAAAGTGACCGTTGATTTCGAAGAAAAAGTTGTGAAAAATCGAATCGAACTCCGACTGTCTGGAGAAAATTACCGGCGACGAGCCCTTCTGGAGGGAAGTGACAATAATAAAGAGTGGGAAATCGTTGCAGAAAACCTCTGGCTGTTCGACGTAAAACTGGACGATCGGCATTTCAAAGTAAATACCATCGAATTTCCTGCGAATGACTTTCGATATTTTCGTTTGACCGTGTACAATATGGTAGACGATCCCCGAAGGATTTTTATCGAGGAAGTCAAAGGGGCATATTCCAGGATAGAAGATAAAAAAGAGCTGGTACCAGTGCCGGTAAAACAGATCAATCATTCCGTTGATACAAAGAAAAAGGAAACAATTATTGAATTTGACCTCGGTTTCAGGAATCTGCCCATTACCAGTGCAGAGGTCGAAAGCGCAGAGCCATACTTTTATCGCGCATTTGAATTATGCGGCCGCAATCAGATCAAGGAGATGGTCTCGCGAAAAACCGAAACCGGCAGTGAGATGCGAGAGCGGAACGTTCCGTGGAAGGTTCTCCGACGGGGCGTGTTATATCGCATCAAGGACCATGAAAAGACTACTGAATCGCTTAAAATAGAGGGGCTTAACGCCCCGTATCGATATCTTAAACTTCGCATTTTTAATAAAGACAATCCTCCGCTTCGGATAGATGGAGGCACGGTTTTGCGGCGTGAGGTCGGCCTGATATTCAGATCCGAACAGAATCACTATTATATGCTGATCGGCGGAAATCTGAAGGCGCGGCCAGCCGACTACGATCTTTCAGTTGCTGTTAAAGATTTGGATAGCGTCACGCTGCCGCGGGTTGTTGCAGAATCATCATCAGAGGTCACCATTTTACATCAGAAAAAAAGACTGCCATGGAGTGACCGACACAATGTATTACTCTGGATCATCCTGGGCATTGCAGTTCTTATAACCGCCTTCATGATCGTAAAGAATTTAAAGGCCATTGACACACCGCAAAAAAAATAAACCGAATGACATGATTCCATCGACCCGTGGATAGTCACATTTCTACAGGTTGTTGAATTATGTGATTATTGCTTCCCGAGGAAAAGCTGAAGCGGAATATTTATCCGCTCTCGCCATGCCCGTTCCGAATGTTCGGCCCCGGGGAACTTCCGGGTGATCCAGGTTTCGCCCTCCGTGTACCCCGCCGACTGCATAACCAGATCGACCTGTTTCTGGAAGGATTCATACGGGGCGTCGAGCGTCTCAGTGCCGTAATCGAAGTATATCTTTTGATTATCCGGGTTTGGCATAGCATCTTTCAAATATTCAAGAATAACAGTTTCGACGGACGGCCAATGGGTGGACAGGCACCCCGCCCCGCCAAAGACAGAGGGATACTCGCACAGGGCGTAGAGAGACACCAGGGCTCCCATGCTGGAGCCCATGATAAACGTATGCTTCTGATCGGTCATGGTGCGATAATGACCATCCACGAAGGGTTTCACTTCTTCTACGATGAATTTCAGATAATCATCCGATAAGGGTTTTCCCCCATGCTCATTGATACAGCGTGCCATAATTGCATCTGCTTCTGGAGATTCCAGTGGTCGCTGCGGCATGTATTCCCGAACCCGCAACGGCGTATTCCAAATACCGACTGCCACTGCGGCCGTGATGAGTTCCTCAGAAATGAGTCGGCACATCGCTGTATCGATGCCCCAGTCTACGCCTATGAACGATGTTTCCGAATGAAAGAGATTTTGCCCGTCATGCATGTAGATGACTGGGTATCCGATCACTGATAATGGATCGTATGCAGGAGGCAGCCAGATCTCAATGGTGCGTGTGTCAACGAACCGCGAAGGAAAGTCGTCAAACCGTTTAATTGTGCCCGTTCCAAATGGAATCATCTGCTCCCTGCTCTGTGGAAAGTCTATTTTTGTTTTCGGTTCATCTCCGAAAAAGTTGCTATCTTTTTCAGGATTCAAGTGAAATGCCAGGAGGGTGCATATGTATGATTGTTTTCATGAGTCATATTGAATATGTATGAATATGTATGAATACGTATGCCGTATTGCAAGTATTTTTCAAAGAAAAAGCATTAAAAATACAAACACTTGACCCCCTGGCCCAGACCAATCTGCAGCGATGGTGTGATGTTTCACTATTGTTTTTTTACATAAGCATTCACCATTCGTTTCAGTCGCACCAGGGCGGGCCCAGAATCCTTGAACCCTCGGATCCTCTTGTGCAACTAAATTGGAGAAGAACTTTGTTTTAAGATAGCACCGTACAACACCCGTTTGACATTCTGGGGTGTGTGAACGCGATGATGGCGAACTCGTTTGTTGCATGAAGGGGACAATGATCGGTTATATCGATACAACGGTTTGATGCTACATTCTGCCTTACTGATGGTGCGATCGCTTCTGTTGTTGATTTGTCTTTAAAAAGGAGATGAATTTGCTGAAGATGTCGTACTGCGGGGAGTCGATTTCAATGCCGTCGACGATTTCTTTGACCAGGCCGATTTTATAGGCGTAGTATCCGTTTTCATCATCAAGGATTTCGTTCAGCAGTCGATCCACATCGTCATTGGACAGACCGGTGATAGTCATTCTTTTGAGTCGGAATAGATAATCCCGGATGTTGAACAGGCCTTCATGCCCGAAGATGACAAAGTATTTGAATATACGGTCTGCTTCTCCACAGGATTCGGTCTTATGAGTCTGCTTGAATTTTTCAACGAGGTTTTTTCTTATGTCCTCATTCACGATACAGGGTCTTCCTCCCGGCCGGTCTATGAAGATGTTGCAAGTTTTTGAGCGATTTCATCAAACTATACGGTATTGTCGCGATCACGTCAATGCGATTCTCCCGAGTGCCGAGCAATTGCAAGCTGCTTGGGAGATTACAATTGCCGGTCCAAAATCATAGGTGCATGCAGGTGACAAACTCTTGATATGATCTTATTGGAAGAAGAGTGCCTCGTGAAATATTTCCCTGATAATATCTGATTAATTCGTACCATGGCGGAGTCTTTTGTGTTAGAATAACACCCATATTTTTACCGTAGCAATGGTCAACATCATTGCAGCATCTGGTCGCTCCCTAGAATTTTACAAATATTTAGGAATCCATAATCGAACAAAATCATTCGTGGCGTTTACCTGTTGAAAGGAGCATGATTACGTAGAACCGGAGTTTGGGCAAGTTATTATCGTTACCGTATATTCCGGACCCTTCATCAAGCCTTTTCATGCTGAGCTGATATCTTTTCGGCCGAACATCACATTTTCCTCTACACTAAAACAGGAACCGGACACATTCAGACGTTGTATCCATGTTGAATACGATGCAACGGCCTTATATACGCGTTTTTTACCCATGAGTGAGACAATAAAAGGAGATCATATGTATACGATAGCGGTAATCCCGGGAGACGGGATAGGGAAAGAAGTTATTCAGGAAGGTATGCGTGTTCTGGATGCCGCAGGTAAGCGATTCGGGTTTCAAATCAGTTGGCAGACGTTCCCGTGGGGATGCGATTATTATGTCGAAACAGGTGAAATGATGCCTTCCGACGGACTGGATCAGTTGCGGCGTTTCGATGCGATCTTTCTCGGGGCGGTGGGAACGCCGGGTGTCCCCGACCATGTTTCCCTGTGGGGGCTTCTGATACCCATACGACGTGACTTTCGGCTGTATGTGAATATGCGCCCCGTGAGACTGCTCAGGGGAATTACAAGCCCTTTGAGAGACAGGGATGCCGGCGATATCGATTTCTATGTGGTCAGAGAAAATAATGAAGGTGAATATTCCAATATCGGTGGTCGAATCTATACCGGGACAGAGGAGGAGATCACCGTTCAGGAATCGGTCTTTACCCGGAAAGGGGTAGAGCGAATTCAACGGTTCGCCTACGAATTGGCGCAAAAACGTGAAAGAAAACACCTGACCTCGGCGACCAAATCGAACGGGATTGTGTATACCATGCCGTACTGGGATGAGATTTTCCACGAACTCTCATCAGCCTATCCGGAGATCAAAACGGATCAATTCCACATTGATGCCCTTTGCGCAAAAGTCGTGCTTGATCCCGGATATTTTGATGTCATTGTTGCGAGCAACCTCTTCGGCGATATCATATCGGACCTGGGACCGGCGGTTGCCGGGAGTCTCGGCATCGCCGCATCGGCCAATTTGAATCCCGAACGGGAGTATCCGTCCATGTTCGAACCGGTTCACGGTTCTGCTCCGGATATCGCGGGAAAGGGAATTGCAAATCCCATCGGGCAGATATGGTCAGGTGCCCTGATGCTCGAACATCTCGGACAGCCGGAGGCGGCCCGGGTTATTGAGGAGGCGATTGAAACGGCGCTGGATGACCGAAGCGTGAAAACTCCCGATCTGGGAGGGACGGCCACGACAGAGCAACTGGGATCGGTTATTGCCGATATTGTGGCCGGTTCGTAAGGTAAGGAAGAGTGTGATGCCATGAAAATAGCCCAGGTCGAAGCGATTCCCATCAAACAGGAGCTGAAAGAACCGTTTGGAAATGCCCAGGGCTGGACGACGGCGCGGCAGTATCTCATTGTGAAGATTACGGCGGACGACGGGACCATCGGATATGGAGAGTGTTGGGGACCCATTGCGGGCCTCATGGGAGTAACGGGACAATTCAAAATTTCCACGGTAATAGCGGGTACAGGATACAACGGTAGTTCATGGGCCATGTGTGCATTGGAACAGACGGCAGCAGCTTAAGGAAGTGTCATGACAAAAGGCCGGGGCCATGACCGCACATGGAAGATTATCCTGTCCATTTTCAACGAACGGAACATTGAACTGTTCGGTATCGCCGACCTGAAGAATATTCCTGCACCTCGGGATGAAAACAGTAAGGAGTTCCCCCGGGCTGTTTCGTTTGCCGTACCCATGAATCCTGATATTATGTCAAACATTCAAACCGGTCCGAACCATGCCTATGCCGATGAGTATAACCGTGTAAACCTTTTGATTAATGAAATCGGGTTGCTGATTGAAACTAACCTTCGTGGAGCGAATGTCCGGGCGCACATGATACCTGCCTCTGATCGTACCGACCCTGTTACCATTAAAGGTGATTTTCCTCATAAAACAGCGGCGACCCGTGCCGGTCTGGGCTGGGTGGGGCGCAACTGTCTGCTCATAACGAAGCGGCATGGTCCGTGGCTCAGACTGGGGACGGTTCTGACTGATCTGACTGTCAGCGGTGATACTCCTGTAACGAAAAGTTACTGCGGCAGATGCAGAAAGTGTGTCGATTCCTGCCCCGCTGGCGCCATTACCGGAAATGCATGGTACCCAGGCATTGACAGGCACAAAATTCTTGATGTTTATAGATGTGACAGATGGAAAAAAGAACATTATTTTCAGTATAATGAAGGAAATAACTGTGGAATCTGTGCCGCTGTGTGCCCTTTCGGGAAGTGACGTTGTCGTGACGATTCATTGTTCAAGAATAAAGATGGTGGGATAGAGGAAATCATTTTGTCAGCGTGATCGATTGGAGAGATTTGTAAACAGAATAAAAAAAAAGCACT
>CAZCGI010000124.1:3946-5990 GCA_964498145.1 uncultured Syntrophaceae bacterium | reverse complement strand
CTGCGGACAGAAGAATATACCAATCGGTTCGGATTTGTTATATGCCGTGGAAAATTTCCGGAACTTCGTTTTTTATATTGAAATCTGCGAAGATGTCTGGGTTCCCATCCCTCCGTCAAGCTTCGCCGCCCTGGCCGGTGCCACTGTCATCACCAACCTTTCCGCTTCGAATATAACCGTGGGCAAATCGGAAGATCGACACCGGAGGGTTGCCGATCAATCGGCGCGGTGCATCTCGGCATATCTGTACTCATCGGCAGGGTTTGGAGAATCGACAACCGACCTCGCATGGGACTCCGATGCCGTCATCTATGAACTGGGCACCTTTCTGGCCGAATCAAACCGATTCTCGAAAGCATCACAGGTCATCTATGCCGATATCGACCTCGATCGCCTCGCCCAAGAACGGATGCGGATGCGGAGTTTCGGCCATAATGTCCGTGACCACCGAAAACTGCTGGAAACATTCCGTACAGTTCGATTCGAAGCAGCGGCGTTCCCTACTGACGGAAGGTCCCTCATTGAGCGAGAGATACCGCGGTTCCCCTATGTCCCCGATGATCCCCAGCGACGGGATGAACGCTGTTATGAAGCATACAATATCCAGGTTCACGGGCTTGCCAAACGGCTGAGTTCGTCGGGAATACAAAATGTTGTTATCGGTGTCTCCGGCGGTCTCGACTCAACCCATGCCCTGATCGTTACGGCCCATACTATGGACCTGCTGAACCTGCCCCGGACAAACATAAAAGCATACACCATGCCCGGTTTTGCAACCTCCGATAAGACTTATCACAATGCAAAGCGACTCATGGAAGCACTCGGTGTGGAATCAAACGAAATCGACATCAAGCCAAGCTGTATGCAGATGTTCAAAGACATCGGACATCCCTTTGCGGAAGGCCATGATGTCTATGATGTAACCTTCGAAAATATTCAGGCGGGCGAGAGGACATCACACCTGTTCCGTATTGCCAATCTCCGCAATGCTCTCGTGATCGGTACCGGAGATCTGAGTGAACTGGCCCTCGGCTGGAGTACTTACGGCGTGGGCGATCACATGTCCCATTACAGCGTCAACGCAAGCGTTCCCAAAACACTCATCCAGTACCTAATTCGGTGGGTTGCCCGATCAGGACAATTTGGAAAGGAAACATCCTCGGTGCTCATTGACATTCTTGAAACCGAAATCAGTCCCGAACTCATTCCCGGTCTGAAGGATGGTCAACCTGCACAGAAATCTGAAGCAACTATCGGACCCTATGAGCTCCAGGATTTTAACACCTATTATGTAACGCGATACGGCTATCTTCCCTCAAAGATCGCCTTCCTTGCATACTGTGCATGGCACGACAAGGCGAAGGGGCGGTGGCCCGATGTTCCGGAACATCGAAGGAATGAATACCCAATCAGTGATATTAAACACTGGATCAAAGTCTTTCTGCATCGCTTTTTCAAAACGAGCCAGTACAAACGTTCATGCATTCCGAACAGTCCCAAAGTCGGCTCGGGCGGTTCTCTCTCACCACGAGGAGATTACCGTGCCCCGAGTGACAGCGAGGCAACGATCTGGCTTGAAGAAGCGAAAAAGATACCCGACAGCGACAACTGAAAAACAGATCTGGTATTGTCGCTTTTTAATCGTTAATTACATTTAAGGTAAGGCAAGAATGATCAGGACGACGTCAACGATACCAGAAAGATCTATTCAGGAGACAATAAAATGACACAACGGGACTCATACGGCGATTTCGATGCTACGGAATTATATTGTCCGAAATGCAATCGTGCCGTTCCGGTGAGGAAAAAGCTGCTGCTCGTTCTTTCCAACGGTGATAAATACGATTATAGTTGTGTTTTCTGCGGAACCTCACTGGGAGATAAAATGGACCTGCGAAAAAGCCCTTTCACAGCGATTACCAGGTAAAATCGTTTACACGGTCAATCGAATGATCAATGCGAAGAAGTCCTGAACACCCCCATTCATAAAAAAAAGCCATGGCTCTTGAGCACGCCATGGCTTTTTATTCTATAGCACTAATCG
>CAZCGI010000124.1:1455-3936 GCA_964498145.1 uncultured Syntrophaceae bacterium | reverse complement strand
CGTCCGATAACGTAACGATAGGGATCGACTTCCTCTCTGAGGATTCTGAGTTCTTCCTCGGAGGGGGGCGGTGTCTCTTTGATGCTGGGAGCCTGAAGCAGCTCGAATCCGCAGTTATCCTGAACATCCTTGAATGAATAACCGTGGTTGATCGAGGAGACTCTCATTCGCTTTGACTCTGGCTCAAAGTCCATAACTGCCATGTTGGTGATAATCTTGTACGGACCCGCTCCCAAGGGAAGACCCGATTTTGCTCTTGAATCGCCACCTTCCAGCCAGCCGGGGGTGGTAATGTAATCACATTTTTCAGTGAATCGCTTGGGATCCTGAGGAGTCATAACCATCATCCGCCAGGCAAATGAAGCGAAATCATTGGCACCACCGCTTCCGGGGAAACGGACTTTCGGCTTCTGGTGATCCGGTCCGATTCTCGTCGAATTCAGATTGCCGTACATATCGATCTGGGCACCGCCGAGGAACGTATAGTCAAGCTGTCCTTTACAACCCATTTCCATAACATCGGGCATGGTACTCGCCATAACGGCTTTCCACGTGGTTCTGGAATCACCGACGGAAATAGGCATTTCAGGGATCAGAGGAGCACATCCTCCGGCCTCAAATATGATGACCAGATTGGGGGAATGAGCTTTCTGGGAAAGCATGGCCGCAGCACAAGGCGCACCGGTTCCCACACCAACACATGCGCCGTCTTCAAGTTCTCTCGAAGCCACGCTAATCATGAGTTCCATTATATTGTAATCAGCCATAGTCTGTTGTTACCTCCTTCTTTAGTCTCTGGCGCCTTTAAAGAGCAGCTCCTTCTGTCTGAGAGCATGCATTTTTGCAATACCACCGTTTCTTTCAATATACTCAAAGTGGTCCTTCACGCCGTAGATATTTTTGTCAAGAAATGCCTTGAACGTTTCCGGATCTTTTTCTACGGACAGCCATTCTCTCAGATGTTCCTCATCGGAGAAATATTCACCGTACATATTTCCGGGATAACTTCCATAGGGAACTTCACAGACGGCATCGACACACCAGTAAGGAATGAAGGTCGATGTGGGATCACGCCTGATTTCTTCATTGCTGATCAGACGTTCACAGGTAACGATCACCTTTTTGGATGATCTGGCAATGTCCCAATCAGACATCAAGATACCCTTTGTTCGGCAATTTCCATAAACGTCGGCCTCATGGACATGAATCAGAGCGACGTCGGAATACAGGGCCGGCACCAGTGCGTACTTCGTGCCGGTAAAGGGGCAATTAACAGTTACGGCACCACTGTACTTGAAAGTATCGGTGCCCATCATGTTTCTGATCGGATGGAACGATACGCCTGCGGCTGCTGCCTTGTACCGAACAGCCAGCGTATAATTCGTCCATTCACTTATTTCAACCTCTCCACTCTGCAGATAGGCTCTGGCGTTGGGTGAAAGTCCTCGCGCTTCCAGACCGATGATATAGGCAACATCAACTCTGTCGAAGCATTTTCCCGATGCCAGTATCTGGAAATCGTGGGTTGCCGTATGACCGGCCAGACCGAGCTTTTTCCTTCCCTGCCTCACGATTTCATGTAATGCGGCTGCCGCGATTCTGTTGACACCAAATCCACCAACTGAGACATAATCGCCGTCCTGAACAAACTTCTCCACCGCCTCTTTTACGGACATGAGTTTGTTCGACATTGCACGGCTCTTGTGTCTGAAGAATTCACGCGCGTTATCCGCATCGGGATCCGTAAAGATCCTTCCCACTCCTCGTTCGATTACATCAAACACTATTATTACCTCCCTCTCTTAGTCTAAACACTGCTCTGTTTGAACAACTTCAACAATAAAACTTCTTAGATATTACCTACTTCCAGACAAACACTTTTGCTTTGATTGAGCGTAGATAGCATAATCAAAACTAGTTATCAAGAAAAATCAGTTTTATCATGATTTTCCAAATCTTATTTCTTCTTTTTTCTTTTCATTGCCTCTTCTAACTTAGCGCCGAGTATCCCCAACCCTGAACTTTCCGCCTTTCCGCTGGTTTCATCCTCATAGATAATCCGATGTTCCCGGTCTTCCGATGTTCCCGCAAAATAATCGCCGAGAAGCTCCCGGCTGTGGATGTTGTCATGGCAATAGACACAGAGATTTTCCCAGTTACTTCCGTCCGGCGGATTATGATGATGGTTACCGTCCCGGTGGTGAACCGTCAGAAGATGACGATTGGTGTGGTTAAATTCTCTGCCGCATCGGGCACAGACAAGACCGTGAATGGCAAGCGATCGCTCGCGATAATCTTCTCCGGGAGGTTTTCTCATCCCCTCCCTCAATTCCCGTACAACCTCTTCCGCCGACCGGGATTCTTTATCAGTCTTACTCGCAACTCGTGTCCCAATGCGCTTCCCACGACGGCTAAACGTCATTTTGGCCAAAATAAAAAACTCCCTGCGATGAAGTAACCGGAAAGTCCATTCCGGAACAG
>CAZCGI010000124.1:0-1445 GCA_964498145.1 uncultured Syntrophaceae bacterium | reverse complement strand
AATGCATATATAAAACATTGTAAATATATTTTTGGATCAATTAGACCTATGACTCGCAAAAAAAGGGCGGTTATGGCACCATATTAGCCATCCCGCCCTCTGTTCACTTCGGTTTGTTCTTACAACTGAAAAGCTTTATTTTTTTGTCTTAAGGCTCACTACACAATTCCCTGAGCCATCATGGCTTCTGCCACTTTCGTGAAACCGGCAATATTGGCTCCGATAACGTAGTTACCGGGCTGGCCGTATTCACTTGAAGCGGAGACACAAGAACTGTGAATACTCTTCATAATGCGCAGCAGGTATGCATCCACTTCTTCCCGAGTCCAGCTCAGTCTCATGCTGTTCTGCGTCATTTCGAGACCTGATACGGAAACACCACCGGCATTTGCGGCCTTGCCGGGACCATATAAAATCTTAGTATCGAGAAAAACATCAACACCTTCAGGAGTTGTCGGCATATTGGCACCTTCGGCTACCACTTTTACACCGTTGCTGACAAGATTCTGGGCATCTTTTCCGTTGACCTCGTTCTGCGTTGCAGATGGGAACGCACAATCGGCCTTGTGATTCCACAGGGGATTGTAATCAAGAACCGGATCAACCGGTGTGTAAACGACACCAGGATATTTGTCAGCATATTCCTTGATTCTTCCACGCTCAACATTCTTCAGATACATAATGTAATCCAGTTTCTCTTTGGTAATGCCGCTTTCATCATAAATATACCCGGACGAATCGGAAAGCGTAACAACCTTGCCTCCCAACTGAATCACTTTTTCAACAGTGTACTGGGCCACATTTCCGGAACCGGATACGAGGCAGACCTTCCCTTCTATGGAATCACCCTTGGTAGCAAGCATTTCTGATGCAAAATAGACACAACCGTACCCTGTCGCCTCGGGCCGGATCAAGCTCCCACCCCATGTAAGACCCTTTCCGGTCAGAACCCCTACAAATTCATTGCGGAGCTTCTTATACATACCGAACAAGAAACCGATTTCGCGGGCGCCCACGCCGATATCGCCTGCAGGTACATCTGTATCCGCACCGATATGTCTGAATATCTCAGACATGAAACTGTGACAGAAACGCATAACTTCAATGTCCGATTTTCCTTTGGGATCAAAGTTCGATCCACCTTTTGCACCGCCCATGGGCAGCGTTGTCAAAGCATTTTTAAATACCTGCTCGAAACCGAGGAATTTGAGAATACTTAGATTGACCGACGGGTGAAAACGGAACCCGCCCTTGTATGGTCCGATAGCGCCGTTCATCTGAATTCGATAACCCCGGTTCACCTGGACTTCGCCTTTATCGTCGACCCATGGAACTCGAAACATGATCAATCGTTCCGGCTCCACCATACGTTCGAGGACCTTTGCTTTGCGATATTCCGGATGTTTATCCAGAACAGGTTTCACCGATTCGACAACCTCTCCTAC
>CAZCGI010000123.1:2797-6038 GCA_964498145.1 uncultured Syntrophaceae bacterium | reverse complement strand
GCAATAATTTTGGCGGGGCAGGATGCATCAGAAGGGACCTGTCTATTCGGGGAGATGTGACGCAGTCTCGTCTACATGAGCTTTCAGCATTCAGCGGTCAGCAAAAAACAACCTTTAAAGGCACACCACTGGTAACTACTGAACGGAACATGATGAGAAATGATACATGCCTGAGTCTCTGAAAACAAAATTCATTCACTGGAAGGTAAATCTATACCTATTTTATCGCCGAACCGGCGCACGGCTCACCTATATTGCCGGCGACTGGAAGGAAATGCGTGTTACCATCCCTTTCAACTGGAAAACGAGGAACCGGGTGGAAACTATTTTCGGCGGCTGTATTTCCGCCTCCGTCGATCCGTTTTACATGTTTATGCTGATCAACATCCTCGGTCCCGATTATGCCGTCTGGGACAAGGCAACAACGACACATTTCAGGAAACCGGCCCGTTCGACCCTTTACGGAACGTTTGCCATCGGTGACGATGAAGTAGAAACCATACGTACGGCACTGCGGGAAAAACCAACAATAGACCGTTTTTTTACCGTCGAGTTGAAAGACAGGGACGGTATCGTCCATGCGACCATCGAAAAAGTCATCAACATCAGACGCCGAAAAGGATTCACGTGAAAACAGGCTGTTGCCCAAACGAGAATTCATTTGAGCAGGTCATCATGGAGCTTTTTGCGAATAAATCTAAGCGAAGCGAAAGAGCAGCAATTCCAACTGTCTGAGCCCGAAGGGTGAGTTTTGGAATTGCCTGAAGCAAGCTGTAGATTTATCAAAAAGCGGAATGGACCCGGTGAAAATGAATTTGAGCAACAACCCGAAAACAGTTGATAAATTTTTTCGGCAACCACCCCTTTGACTCCTTAATACCTCATATCATCCTCACCAGTGCGGCTGATTTCCTATCCTGCGGCCCATTACCTCAAGTGTCTCGGTGACAACGACAAAAGCATCGGGATCAAACCGGGTGACAATTCTTTTGAGAACGGATAATTCACGAAACGTGATAACCGTATAGAGAACATCCCCGGGAGCTCCCGTATATCCGCCCCGGGCGGTGATAACCGTTACCCCCCGATTCATATCCTCCATAATCGCCTTCGATATGTCTCGCCATGCCTGAGAAATGATCATAACGGCTTTTCGCTGGCTCAGTCCCGTTACGACCACATTCACGATGTTTGAAGATACATAGAGATACAGGAGCGTGTACAGAGCACTTTCAAGAGAAAACATGACTGCCGCAATCAATAAAACCCCACCATTGAAAGCAAGGATTGTGTCTCCCAGGCGTATGGAATATTTGCGGATTAAAACAACGGACAGGATATCCGTCCCCCCGGCAGAACCTGCCGACTTCAGAACAATTCCCGATCCAATACCGATAACGATCCCCGCCAGAAGAGCACTCAACAATTTGTCGTAGACCGGTATGGGGACATGAATCCATTGCACAGTTGCGGCAAATATGACCATGCCGACGACACTGTACCAGAAGAAGCGACGTCCCACAGACTTCCATCCAACAATGAAAAGGGGAATATTCAACAGGAAGTAGAGCAACCCCACTGAGATATTCGGCACCAGGTAGTGGACGACCAGGGCAAGGCCCGTTACGCCACCACTCACAAACTCGCGAGGGATAAGAATGCCGTTGACCCCAACGGCACAGATAACGCTTCCCACTGCAAGCAACGCCAGATTCCTGAGAATCTCACGTACCATCCTCGGGGACACCTGCGGGAGAAATTGTTTTGCCATGCTGCTCACCTCATTATGTTTATGATTTTTTTGGCTTTAAAACAGACGTTCGTGATATAAATATCATCTAGGAAAGAACTGTCAGACGTTTCTTCAGTGAAACTGATATGGTTACCGAAACGTACTGATTCGCCGCCAGCTGAGCGCTCATTATACATGATTATGAAAGGAGAGTGCCACCATGAGACAGTGGAAAACATATTTTATAACCATTTCTGTTTTCATGTTTCTCTTTTTCATCTCGTGCACCACCGTCCCCATCACGGGAAGGCAACAGTTGAGCCTGATCTCCACGGAATCCATGCTTGCCTCGAGCTTTCAGCAGTACGATCAATTTCTGAAAACCAATCCACCCAGTAAAGACGAAAAGCAGACAAAGATTGTCAAGGACGTGGGACAACGAATCCAGCGTGCCGTGGAGCAGTACTATCGAGAAAATAACATGGCATATAAACTGAAAAACTATGCCTGGGAATTTAACCTGGTGGAAAGTGACGAGATCAACGCATGGTGTATGCCCGGAGGAAAGGTGGTGATCTATACGGCGATCCTGCCGTATACGAAAGATGAGGCGGGACTCGCCGTCGTAATGGGACATGAAATTGCCCATGCAGTTGCCGAGCATGGAAATGAGCGGATGAGTCAAATGCTGGCGGTCGAGCTGGGTGGAATGGCACTGGGAGTTGCCCTGGCGGAGAGACCGGCAGAAACACAAAAACTCTGGATGACTGCCTTCGGGTTAGGAGCTCAAGTCGGCGTCATCCTGCCGTACAGTCGTTTACACGAAAGCGAAGCTGATCATCTCGGTCTCGTTTTCATGGCTATGGCGGGATACGATCCCAACACCGCAGTGGCCTTCTGGCAACGGATGGCACAGCAAAAAGGATCGGCGCCACCGGAATTTTTAAGCACCCATCCATCTGATGAAAGCAGAACCAGCGTCATAAAAAAACTCATTCCGGAAGTGATGCCGTACTATACAAAAGCAAAACGATAACTATTACTTACACAAGGAATTCGCCATGACATCCGAATATACCGATCATCCACTGAATTATTATGCCACCCAGGGATTCATTACCGATCCGAAGGAATATTCCCGGTTATTCAACAGCCTCCCTTCCGACATTCCCGCACTGTGCGAAATCATACAGACAATTACAATTCATTATGAAGTCGGCGAACTCTCCGGCGTTGAACTGACGGATCAGCGGCTGACTGAACGGGAACTCCGTGACGTCCCGAAAATGCTCGGCCGCATCCTTGAACTCGATCGCCATCGGCTGACCGACCCACGACCACCGGAGAAGCGTCTTATGCTTAACTGTCGGGATTCCTCCACACTCTTTTGCTCCATGCTTCGGCACCAGGGAATCCCTGCCCGCTGTCGTCGGGGATTCGTCAACTATTTCAAGGGCCCCACATCACATCCCGACTACTGGGGAGATCACTGGATATGCGAATACTGGA
>CAZCGI010000123.1:0-2697 GCA_964498145.1 uncultured Syntrophaceae bacterium | reverse complement strand
GGCCCCACATCACATCCCGACTACTGGGGAGATCACTGGATATGCGAATACTGGAATGAAGATGAACAGCGCTGGGTGATGGTTGACCCCGAAATCGATGAAACGGAACGAAGGATCTACGATATCACCATCGATTCTCTCGACCTCTCTCCCCGCGACTTCACGCCGGCCGGAAAAGCCTGGCAGGAGTGTAGAAACGGTGAGGCCGATCCCGACTTCTTCGGGAGTCCCGACGAACACGGTTGGTGGTTCATCCGATGCAGCCTCGTTTCCGATCTTGCGGCCTTGAACAAAATGGAAATGCTGTGCTGGGATGGTTGGGGACTTGCTGACAGAACTCCTGATCTCGAGCTTTCCACAGAAGATCTGTCATTACTGGACAGGATTGCAGGACTCCTCGCAACCGGCGATCCTCCTTTCAGTATGATTCGCAACATTTATGAAAGCACTCTGAGCCTGAAAGTACCGCCGACAATAAAGAGTTATCGAGCGTCGGGCATTGCTGTCATTGATTTATAAGGTTTATCTCCGAAAAAGTGCTTTCTTTTTCCGGGTCCTAGGAGTCAAGGGTTCAAGGATTCGAGTGAAATGCCAAGGAGGGTATTTTAATTTCCCTAATAAATCATGTTGATTATGTTTGCTTATAGGTACTGCAACAAAAAGATCTTCCAAAGAAGAAGACAAAAAAACACTTGAATCCTCGAATCATCGTTTGCAACCAATTTGTGAAAGGAACATTTACAACGATTGACGATTTGTTGCTCCCATTTATCATGGGGTCTTTACTGTTTTGTAACATTTCTCATAGGCAATGCAAAAATTACGATTTTCCCTTGACTTTTCCATTTTCTAATGATATGAAATTATTACTTATTTAGAGATCACCACCTGAGATTTTGCTCATTGCCTTCAGGGGGGCAGGCGATGACTGCCGTTTTCGGCGATTTCTATTCAACTCGAATGATCACCTGAGTTTTCCCATCAAATATGGAATCTCTTATGTCAATCATGACGCGTCTAACTAAAAATATAAAGTTTTTCAAAACGATACCGATACTATAACTATAACCGTCCGATCAATTCAAGGTAGCAAAGGATATTCGGGCGAAAAAGCACGTGACAAAAGAGGGGAAAAATGACTGAGAAAAAGAAACGACGAATGATGGTGGAATCGACCGAAAAAAAGCAGGGGTCATATCACCCGGAAGGAAACCTCATACCAGATGCGGAAGCCAATTATACAATGAGCCGGGGACATGATGTGGATGAAATTCACGTAAAATCATTTTTCTCTGTCAGCGACAGGAAAATACGCTATTTCATGTAGAATGAATTCGCTGAAAAGCTGAACCGCGTCTACGAACAAATATAAGTATCACTCTTTAATATGGAAGAAAAACTTAATCATCCCAATGAGACAGTTCGTTCATCGGCACCGGTATGCCACTGACCATCCGGCAGGTTCATCATTGTTCTACTTATGTGAACTGGCCATAGTATCCTGACATTTTACCTCCCGAACCGCAAACCACCGTATCAGAATTAAAAACAATCAATCATCAATCCATTGCAACCGGGACCATTGCGCTGTATAAAGGATAAGATGTTATTTTGAACGTATGATATTATTTATTACCAAGTGAGAATCACCTTCGTGTCTCATATGCCGTAATGCACGAGGTAACTGTGCTTATAGGACACTGTTATTTTGATAGCGAAAATTCACAATGTTGATGCGCCGGCAGAAAGGTCATTATGAGGTCTGTTAAAAAATGTTTTGAGGAGTTTCAACTTTCTCCAATATTTCATGCACTCCCGTCGACCTTTTCTCGCCTGTTTCGGCAAAAAAAGAGAGCCGTAACACCGTCGTCAAGTCCGAATGTCTATCTCTTCGGTGATGCCCTGTTGAGTGAGCAGGTCATCACTGCTGATCAACTGCAGCAGGCACTCCGAATGCAATCAGAAAGACTGAAGAAAGATGGAACTGCCGTACGTTTCGGTGAAATGGTCGTTTCTCTGGGATATGCCACGGAAGAAGAGATCGTCCGGGCCATAAACAGACATTATAAAATATCAGCAAAAACCCTCTCCGATAATATCGAGGATATGATCATCAAAAGTCGCCTCTCTTCAACCGGCACCATATCCCTACGACATCCCCCCATCATGATTAAATTATTGGTCGCCGTTCTCTTTATTATCGGATGTACAACACTGCCTCTCAGCTATTTCGTTATTGACAGAGAGCAGGAACAGCTCTATCGACAGACCGTTCAACTCGGGAAGGTGAGTCTGGCATACTTTAGCAACAGCGCAAAATTACCTTTGATCAATGATGACATTCTCGGCCTGAACGCTCTTATAAAAGAATCGTCGACAGTAGAAGGAATCGTTTATACGCTAATCATTGACACCAAAGGAATCATCAAGGCTCACACCGACTTCAATAAAATCGGGACACCCTACAATCGTATAACTGCGGCAGACGATGTATCGACAGAAGCAGATCTGACTTATTATCACTACATGACCCCAGCAGGGGAAAAGATTCTGAACCTCTCGAAACCGGTTATATTTAAAAGCAAAAAGCTCGGAGAGATTCATGTGGGGATTTCTCTCGACTTCATACAGCGTCAAATCAGACATGAAACATATTTCATGACCATACTTACCATATTGATTACGATCCTCGGCGTC
>CAZCGI010000122.1:0-6059 GCA_964498145.1 uncultured Syntrophaceae bacterium | reverse complement strand
ACACCCATAACTTCAAGCAGCACGTTCAACATGTCACAGGTGGTTATAATACCGACCAGTTCCTTGCCGACTGCAACCGGCAGGGCGTTGACCCGCTTCTCATTGATCAGCATAACGGCATCTTCGATCGTCGTACCTGGTGAAACGGTGTACAGCTTTTTTGTCATAATCTCCCCAACCTTCATCTCTGAGAGGAGATAATTAAGCTCATGAATTGAGAGTGTACTGGCAGGGGATGCCGAATTTTCACGGATGTCTCTGTCCGTAACGATACCCACCAGGTTTTCCCCTTCCACAACCGGTACCTGGTCGATGTTATATTGCTTTAAGAGATTTTTCACTTTCAGAATACTGGTATCGGGAGTCACCGTAATCAAATTTCTGGTCATTCTTCGTCCGACAAACATAACACCCCCCTCAATGCAATGATAATTTATTGATTACGCAAGCTGCCGTGCCATGCGCCGTGTTTTCTTTTTCAGTCTGCTGATTTTTTTTCGCAGCCGCATCGCCGGAGCACGCTGCCCTGCTTCATGCATGGACGCCAGTTCCTGTTTTAATGATTTGAGTTGTTTCTTGATGTCAATAACACTAACAACACCGGTGCTTCGCTCCTTCTTTAACGGAATGCCGTATTGGGTTTTTATAGCATCAATCAGTTCCTGTTTTTTCATTGCACTGACACCCTGGATGGTACCGAGGGCAAGTGCCATCTCCTTGAGTTCTTTGACCGTATATTTATCCAACGGTTTATCAAAAGCAGCCTGCGGTTTATCCGGCTTTTCCACCGTCACTTTTTCATCAGCGGTTTCCGCAACCTGCTCTGTCGATTCTTCCACTCTTTGATCCATGGGTTTTTCATCAGTCATGCTATCATTCCTCCCTGATTATTTCTCATGATCACGTAGATAAAAAGCAATCTGGCAATTTATAACACACCACTTCAGAAAATCAAGTCTATTTCAATTTCCCCGGTTATAACGCTTCGGAAACGTTATATCACAAGGAATTGCCCGAATCGGTAAAATTCACCTCTTCCCGTCAAAAACGGTCAGACGTACCTGATACAATCCGGCAGTAATGAGCCGTGCAAAATTATCAATACATGTTTTCCGTCATCATACCACTTTCCGGATTTGATGATCGACACGCTTGCACTCCCTTCCTTGACAGACAGCCAATTCTCTCCTATATTCTCAACACTTTATTTAAACGACATGATTGCGCCATACCGGCGTGCTCCGGAATCCGGAAAAGAGTCATTAGACTTTTTGTCATGGCACGTGAATCGCATATCTGCGGACCACATATACGAATGAAGACAACCAAGATGAGCAAAAGCGACAGTACATTACCAATTGAAATTCAAAAACTGTGTCGGTCAATCCGCTCACGCCGAAAAAAAGCACTGAGGGCGGATCAATTTGTCATTTCGGAGACACTCGAACGGATAATAAGATTTCACAAAAAAGCCGGACAAAAACAAAAAGAATCCACTATTGGAAAATTAAAAAAGCTTGATGAATCCCTCAATCGGTCAATCGCGGCGAGGATCCGGCGACGAACGTCGGTCCCCCGAATGATTTATCCTGAAACATTACCGATTCTCATGAAAAAAGAGGAAATCATCCAGGCCATCCGTAATAATCCCGTTGTTATTATCACCGGTGAAACCGGTTCGGGGAAAACAACGCAGATACCGAAGATGTGTATTGAAGCGGGACGAGGTATCGACGGCATTATCGGCTGCACTCAACCGCGACGGATTGCGGCAACGACGGTGTCTCAACGTATCGCGGAAGAACTGGGGCAGGTGGTGGGTAAATCGGTGGGATACAAAATTCGTTTCGATGACCGGAGCAGCCGGGACAATTACATACGAATCATGACTGACGGGGTTCTTCTCATGGAAGCCCAGACAGACCCTTACCTCAATGGATACGACACGATTATTGTCGACGAAGCCCACGAACGAAGCATCAATATCGATTTTATTCTGGGAATCCTGAAGCAGTTGATCGGCATGCGGCGAGACCTCAAAGTAATCATCACATCGGCCACAATTGATGCGGAGAAATTTTCCCGTGCCTTCGACGGAGCTCCTCTCATCGAGGTATCGGGACGGATGTACCCTGTAGAATTACGATATCAGCCCGTGGATGAAATGCTTTATGGCAAGGACGAGCCGTCATACGTTGATGCGGCGGTTCATGCCGTCGACACCTTAATGAAGGAACGGTATGACAGTGGTGATGTCCTCGTTTTCATGCCTACCGAACAGGACATCCGTGAAACCTGCGATATGCTGTCGGGTAGAAATTTTAAAAATGTAATCATTCTTCCTTTATTTGCCAGACTTCCCGCGGGAGAACAGCGCCGCGTTTTTTCACGAACACGGGAGCGCAAGATCATCGTCGCCACCAACATCGCCGAGACGTCTATCACAATCCCCGGCATTACCTATGTAATCGACACCGGTCTCGCCCGGCTCTCCGAATATAAACCGTCGACGCGCACCAGCGGTCTTCCGATACAACCGATATCGAAAAGCAGCGCCGATCAGCGGAAAGGTCGGTGTGGCCGTGTGCGCAACGGAGTCTGCATTCGCCTTTTCTCAGAGGATGACTATGAAAGCCGGCCCCAATTCACTGCACCCGAAATTCTTCGATCGAATCTTGCGGAGGTTATTCTCAGGATGATGGCATTACGAATCGGGGATATTCATTCCTTTCCGTTCATCGACGCCCCTCATCCGAAGCATATCCGTGACGGCTTTGATATCCTCGAAGAACTCGATGCCGTGAGGAAGGAACAACAGGGAAAGGATCACCGTGTTTCATACCGGCTCACCCCCACGGGCAAAACCATGGCCCGACTCCCGATCGACCCGAGAATATCCAGAATAATCCTTGAGTCACAAAAAGAAGGATGTGCCGGAGATGTTCTTATCATAGGTTCCGCTCTCAGTGTCCAGGACCCGCGGGAGCGTCCCATCGACAGAGAGGCCGAAGCCGATCGAATCCATAAACCATTTCTGAATCCTTCGTCGGATTTTATAACGCTGCTTACCATCTGGGAACGTTATCATGAGACATGGGAAACCCTGAAAACACAGAACAAGATGAGACAATTCTGTAAAACCCATTTTCTCTCATACAAGAGGATGGGGGAATGGAAAGATATTCACGATCAGCTTATCATGATCCTCAAAGAAGAAAAAATCAAAACACAAAACAGCAAAGACCTTCAAGGAGAAGACCGATTCAGGGGAATCCATCGATCAATTTTGAGCGGGTACCTGTCAAACATTGCTGCCAAGGACGACAAGAATGTCTATAAAAAAGCTAAAGGCGGAGATGTTATGATTTTTCCCGGGTCCGGTATTTTTAACAACGGTGCGAACTGGATTGTTGCAGCCGAGATTGTTGAAACAACCAGACGGTTTGCCCGCACGGTAGCAAATATTGACAATACATGGATTGAAGAAGTGGGAAAGAGTCTCTGTCGATACAGCTATTCCGAACCCCATTGGAATGCCAAACGGGGTACAGTCATGGCATATGAACAGGTTTCTCTCTACGGTCTTGTCATTGTTTCGCAACGGCGTGTTTCCTATGGTCCCATCAACAGCACAGAAGCCTCCGACATTTTCATCAGAAAGGCGCTCGTAGAAGGTGATATCGGGAAGACATTTGCTTTCATCTCCCATAATCATAAACTGATAGAAGATATAAATGTGATGGAAGACAAAATCAGGCGACGGGATATTCTCGTCGATGAGGAGAATCTTGCCGAATTCTATCGGCACCGTCTTCCCGAAGTGTATGATATCAGAACACTGCAAAAGAAGATCAAGGATCAGGGAGGAGACTCTTTCCTGAAAATGACTGAAGAGGAACTCCTCAGGTACGATCCTGCGGAAGAACTCATCAACTATCCCGACGAAATATCACTGGGAAACACCTGCCTTCCCTGTACCTACCGGTTCGATCTCGGCACGTCGAAAGACGGGGTGACCGTCACGGTTCCTAACGCCCTTGCCTCCTCCGTCCCCCTGGAATCGATGGATTGGATTGTCCCCGGTCTGCTTCGTGAAAAAGTTACAACGCTCATCAAGGGACTTCCCAAAAACTATAGGAAAAAGCTCGTTCCGGTCGCTCAGACCGTCGATATCATCGTTCGAGAGATAGATCCCGGAGATGGGTCCCTGATATCAACACTGAGCCGATTCATCTATGAGCGATTTGGCGTCGACATTCCCGCTGCGTCATGGCCTTCTGAAATCCTGCCTGACTACCTGAAGATGCGTCTTGCCGTTATTGATGATAATGGGAAAGAGCTCTTCTCCGGCCGAGACATAAAAGAATTGCCGCCAGATCTTACCGAGGGAAAATCTCCCGCCTTCCGGAAAGCCCAGGCTGCATGGGAAAAAACGGGATTTACCCAGTGGAATTTCGGCGATCTTCCCGATCACCTGGCATTGAAAACATTCGGCGGCACAGCCCGCCAAGCGGCATTTCCTGCTCTGGAAAGAGGCGAGAGTTGCATAAACATCCGGCTTTTTCAGAATAAACCGGAAGCAGAAGCAATCCATCGAAACGGTGTTATGGCCCTTTGCGAATTGCATTTCAAAAAAGAACTTCAGTACCTCAAAAAGACGCTTACCTTGAAGGAACCGATGAAACAGTGGGGGACATACTTCGGCGGCGCCAAACGACTGGAAGAACATCTCTATCAGCAAGTGCTCAGGGATCTCTTCGACTATCCCCTCCGGACAGCGGAGACATTCCATATCCATACACAGAAAACAAAGCCACTCATCCTTGCACGTGGTCAGGAGCTCATCAGTCACATCGAACCGGTGCTGGAGTCATACCATGAAACTCGATCGGCCCTTCACGCCCTCTCGAAATCAAACACAGCAAACACAGCCGTAAAAACCTTTCTCAAACAACTCGGAAGTGAGTTGGAACAACTCGTGCCGGAAGATTTTCCACTGCGCTATGACGATAACCGTCTCAATCATCTGCCGCGTTACATGAAAGCTGTGGCAATCCGTGCTGAACGGGGTGTTTTGAATCTCGATAAAGAGCAAAAAAAATCGAAGGATCTCATGGAATTTGTTCAACACCTTGGAGACCTTCTCTCTGCGGTTACTTCCGCCACGTCTGATGACAAACGAAAGTCTATCGAAGAATTCGCTTGGATGATAGAGGAATATAAAGTTTCCCTCTTTGCTCAGGAGTTGAAAACATCAATTCCGGTGTCTCGAAAACGGCTGGAATCAAAATTTAAAGAGATCGGGCGGATGGTGTAGTGGAATTGAACTGAATAGAGAAAATGAAAAGAAAGAATCAGGAAATGTTACATGGTATGCAGTGAAATGGTGGCCTCGAACCATGAACCGTTATCCGTTGCAAGCTTGTCACATTACGACGTGGGAACTCTCAACCTCTGACCTATGTATATGCGATTTTTACTTTGAAGATTATTGAGCCGTCGCAATTCCGTCACAGTTGTTCCGTGCCTTCCTGCTATTTTTGAGAGTAAATCGCCCCTCCGGACAACATACACTTTAAATTCTTCCCTTTCAGACGGGGGAACTTTCAATTTTTGATTCACATACAGCGTATCGTTGAGCCTCAGATTATTCAATTTGAGAAGCACTCCAATTGTGGTGTTATAACGATACGCTATTCGTGCCAGTGATTCTCCACGCTTCACAACATGCACTATTTCAGATAGTTTATTATCGTCCGTCGCATTATCAGTAGACAGTAAGGGAACCTTCAGGCGCTGATTGACATAAATTTTGTTCTTCCGCTTTATGTTGTTCACAGCCATCAATTGTGCCGCCGTCGTATTGTACCGACGGGCGATTCTGTCAAGAATTTCCCCTCGTCGCACGATGTGAACGGCATACTCATGGTCGTTGGATGCGGGGCTCTCTGCATTGATTTCAGCGACACTGTCGTCTGAACGCTTATCATCCGGTGTCACAGTTTGCTCGGAATTACTCTCCTTTAGTGCCTTCAGTTCCGCCTTGATATCCTTCCCAA
>CAZCGI010000121.1:0-6085 GCA_964498145.1 uncultured Syntrophaceae bacterium | reverse complement strand
TCTCTGGAACCAATGTAAAAAAAACGAAGAACCGGGAGACTGATAACCGGCTTTCTGTCAAAATCAGAGCTGAAGGATACAATATATGAAATTCTTTCTCTGCGTTTTGGGACTGGTTTTTGTTATCGAAGGGCTCCCCTATTTTGCATTCCCCGATAAGATTAAGTCATATCTTATGAAAGTATATCAAATCCCGAACAGAACATTGCGGATTTTTGGCTTCTTTTCCGTCGTCATCGGGTTGCTTCTTGTCTATTTCGGTAGAATTTAAATGGACTCAACCGAATATATTTGACTTTTTCATTCTATTTGATAATCTCCCCGATTCATCTCCTTATTTTATTTGGATTTTATTATGAATATTGAAGAATTTAGTTTCAAGCTTCCGGAAGGACTGATAGCGCAGCAACCATGCGAGCCGCGGGATAATTCTCGGATGATGATAGTGGATAGATCGCAACAATCCATCGAATGTAGACATTTCTATAATCTGACCGATTATTTTGATAGCGATGATACCCTGGTTATCAACGATTCAAAAGTCATCCCGGCACGGCTGTATGGAACGAAGACAACGGGCGGCACAGTTGAGATACTTCTCCTTTCGCGTATCGACAAAAGTCTGAATACCGGTCAACAGTGGGAGGTTCTGCTGCGACCGGGTAAACGGGTCAAACTCGGAATGTCTATTGTGTTCGACGAGCATTCCCATGCAGAGGTTGCAGAACGGGTATCTGATAAGAAATGGATTCTTTCATTTCATACCGCCGTCAACTTTGAGACATTTCTCGCTACCCATGGATCAGCACCATTGCCTCCATATATAAAAAGGAAGAAACATTCACCGGACGCCCCCCATGATCTGGAAAGATACCAAACGGTGTATGCATCAATGCCAGGATCGGTGGCAGCACCCACTGCGGGGCTTCATTTCTCCCCCAATATCCTGAATGAACTTGACAACCGGGGGACCCGGATTATAACGGTCACGCTGCATGTCGGATATGGAACATTCATTCCCATTGAAACTGAATCCATAGAAGACCATATTATGGAAACGGAGGACTATACAATTGATCAGGAGAATGCCTGTGCTCTTAACGAAGCACGCCGGATAACGGCAGTCGGCACAACGTCGACACGAGTTCTTGAATCTGCTGCGGGTCAGGATGGAATGATACCGGCGATGAAGGGGCAAACCGACCTCTTTATTTATCCCGGATATCGTTTCAAGAAGGTAAACAGACTCATTACCAATTTTCACCTTCCCCGATCATCGCTTTTTCTTCTTGTCTGCGCCTTCGCCGGAAAAGAACTGATCATGAAAGCTTACGAAACTGCTATCAGAGAAAGATTTCGTTTTTACAGTTATGGTGACTGTATGCTCATCCTATAGAGTTTCACGTTTAAAGTTTCTGGTTACAGTTTAAACTTCTCATTAGATAAACGCTCTACGACTAAATCGAAGCACCTGTCAGGAAACATGGACCAAGAATTGAATGACTTAAAAAAATCACATTTCGCATTTGATCTCGTCCATCAGGACGCAACGAGCAATGCACGTTGCGGAAAGATCGTAACACCCCATGGCGAGGTGAATACCCCTATCTTTATGCCGGTGGGAACCCAGGGCACGGTAAAAGGACTTCTTCCGGAAACAGTCAGCGACCTCGGAGCGGAAATAATCCTGGGAAATACCTATCATCTGTATCTCAGGCCGGGACATGACCTGATACGTGACTTCGGGGGGCTTCATCGGTTCATGAACTGGCACAAACCTATTTTGACCGACAGCGGCGGATTTCAGGTTTATAGCCTTGGGGCCTTGCGGAAAATATCAGAAGAAGGTGTTGCTTTTCAATCACACATTGACGGCTCACGGCATTTTATCAGTCCTGAGTTTGCCATCGAGATTCAGGAAGCCCTCGGTGCCGATATTATGATGTGTTTTGATGAGTGCACCCCGTATCCTGCTGATGTTGACTACACTCGAAAGTCACTCGACCTGACCAACCGGTGGGCACGGCGGTGCAGAGATGCACAAACAAATACCGGCCAAGCCCTTTTCGGTATCATTCAAGGGGGAACCTATCATGACCTCCGGAGAAAAGCGGTTGATGAAATAACATCGATCGGATTTGACGGTTATGCCCTTGGAGGATTAAGTGTGGGAGAACCCAAGGATCTCATGCTGGATATTGTCGAAGCAACGGCACCCCTCCTTCCTGCGAAACAACCGCGATACCTCATGGGAGTCGGAACGCCGGAAGATATCGTCGATTGTGTTTACCACGGCATCGATATGTTTGACTGTGTCCTCCCGACACGAAACGGACGAAACGGAATGTTATTTACAAACGACGGAAAGGTTGTTATAAAGCACGCTCGTTACCGTTATGACGAGTCACCCGTCGACAGTACATGTGATTGTTACACATGTCGGAATTATTCACGGGCGTATTTGCGTCATCTCTTTATTGCAAAAGAAATCCTGGGAGTGATATTAAATACGATCCATAATGTCAGATATTTCCTTCGGCTTATGGAAATGATAAAAGAAGCGATACGCAATGATGCCTACGCTGCGTTCAGAAAGCAATTCAAACAACAGGCATCGGACATAACGAAATAAATATTTGATTTTTATACCAAAAAGGAGACATGACCATGACAGGGTTAGCGTATGCAATGGGATCAGCCGGCAAGGGAGCCCCGCAAGGGGGAGAAATGCATTTTATCATTTTAATGATTCTTATTTTCGGTATTTTCTACTTCCTGCTTATCCGGCCCCAGCAAAAAAGGCAAAAACAGGTGCGAGAGATGCTCGATAATCTCGGCCATGGCGATATGGTGGTAACGGCGGGAGGTCTGCACGGAAAAGTAACCGGCCTGACAGAGGCAATCGTCACCCTTGAAATTTCAGACAAAGTTAGAGTAAAAGTTTCTCGTAATCATATAGCGGCAGTAACAGAAAAAGCTCAGAAAGAATAACGCCGAGAGGGAAAGCGAATGGAGAAAAATATCAAGGTACGTGCTGTAGTTGCGGCAATCGTTACACTTGCCGGTATTTTCTATTTAATGCCGTCGCTCACAACGTCTCTGCCGACATTCTGGAAAGACTACGTCGACAAGATTCACCTTGGTCTCGACCTCAGAGGCGGCATGCATCTTGTCCTGGAAGTTGAAACTGATAAGGCAGTTGAAAGCGCGGTAGAACGGGCAGCCAATACTATCAAGAATCTGCTTATGGAAAAGCGTGTTAGATTCAGACACCTTGAGCGGATCAATGGCACCATGATATCTCTCCAACTGCCCAACCAAGAGGCAAGCGATCGTTTTAATGAAATTTTGAAGGACACATTCCCCAACCTGGATAAAAAACCGTCCCAGTGGGAAGATGGCAATGAAAAGGTCATATTGGTTTTTACAAAGCAACATGCAGATGCTATTAAAAAGTTTGCCGTTGAGCAGAGTCTCGAAACCATTCGCAACAGAGTAGATCAATTCGGCGTTGCAGAACCTGAAATAATTCCACAGGGAAATGAACGGATTCTTATTCAGCTGCCGGGGATAAAAGATCCCAAAAGAGCGATTAACCTCATCGGCAAGACCGCTCTCCTCGAATTCAAATTGGTCGATGAAGAACACAGCCTTGATGAGGCACTCAAAAACGGCATTACGCCTGTCGGAAGCATCATCGCCTATGGATACCGATTCGACAGTGCAACGCAGCAGAGAAGAAAGATTCCCTATTTACTATTTGAAAGAACGCTCATGACGGGTGATTCCCTGGAAAATGCCCAGGTCAAGATTAGTGACAGATTCGGTGAACCGTACGTCGCCCTGAAATTCAACGCGCAGGGTGCTAAAGACTTTGAACAAATAACCGGAGAATATGTTAAGAAACGTCTTGCCATCGTTCTTGACGGTGTTGTGCATTCAGCGCCTGAAATCCGTGAAAAGATTTCCGGCGGAAACGCCATGATCGAGGGAGCCTTTACCATGGAGGAAGCCCGTGACCTTGCGATCGTTCTCAGGGCAGGAGCATTGCCGGCCCCGGTCAAGATCCTCGAGCAGCGGACCGTCGGTCCTTCCCTCGGACAGGATTCCATCGATAAGGGAATTCTCTCCATTATCGTCGGTGGTCTTTTTGTTATTGCGTTTATGATTCTGTACTATCGCTACTCCGGAATCGTCGCAAACATGGCTCTCGTGCTGAACCTCATCCTTATACTCGGAGCGCTCGCAGCTTTCAGAGCAACACTGACACTTCCCGGTATTGCCGGTATCGTTCTCACGATCGGTATGGCAGTGGACGCCAATGTCCTCATCTTTGAACGAATCAGGGAAGAACTCCGGCTGGGGAAATCGCCACGTGCGTCAATTGCCGGAGGATACTCAAAAGCACTTCTGACAATCGTCGATGCCAACATCACGACATTGATCGCTGCACTGGTTCTGTTTCAGTTCGGAACCGGTCCTGTTAAGGGATTTGCCGTCACATTGAGTATCGGTATCGTATGCAGTATGTTCACTGCAATCTTTGTTACCAGAATTATTTACGACTATTATGTATGGCAAAAAAAGGTTAATACAGTAAGCATATAAAGAACAGGTGGGGGGCTAACGGCGTAGGGCAAAAGGAAGTCGGTATTATCCTTGAACCTTTGGCCTTTCCCCTTGAACCAAATAAAGAGGAGCCTCGGATGGAACTGATCAAACCCGGAACTAATATAAATTTTGTCGGAAAGATGAAACTTGGTTTTTCGATATCTCTGGCAATGATCATTATCAGCATTGCTTCACTAATCTTACACAACGGACCAAACCTGGGTATAGATTTCTCCGGTGGAACACTCGTTGAGATAAAATTTAAAGAGGCCACCACAGCAGATACGATACGGAATGCCTTGAATACCGTCAATCTTGGCAACAGTGTCATCCAGCAATTCGGGTATAAAGGTGACAATGAATATCTCATAAAAACGGAGAAATCGTCATCCGAACTCAAGGGACTGTCTGATACGATTGAAGAGGCACTGTCAACAGCCTATGCTGCCGGAGCGTTTGAAATATGGCGGGTAGAAGTTGTCGGTCCCAAGGTAGGAAAAGATCTCCGTGAAAAAGGCATGCTGGCCATGATTTATGCAATGATCGGCATATTAATCTACATTACGTGGAGGTTCGAATTCCGCTATGCCGTCGGATCGATCATCGCTCTCATTCACGACGTCACGATCACCGTGGGGATTTTTTCGCTTCTCAACAAGGAATTCACCCTCCCGATAATCGCAGCTCTGCTGACGATAATAGGATATTCCCTGAACGATACCATCGTGGTATACGACAGAATAAGGGAAAATATGAGAACACAGCGGCGGCAATCACTTGCGGAGATTATTAATGGAAGTGTCAACCAGACTTTGAGCCGGACCATATTAACCTCCGGGACAACGCTGCTCGTCGTTGCAGCACTGTTCTTTCTGGGAGGCGCCGTTATACACGACTTTGCATTTGCCCTCTTAATCGGAATTATCGTCGGAACGTACTCATCCATCTTTATTGCAAGTCCGACGGTTTTGGCATGGGAAACATTGAAGCCCTCAAGGAAGAAAAGGAAATAATACGGTGCCCCCGTTTGAAGTCGCCGGGTTGACCATATTTATTCTAATACTGTTCGCGGGAATTTTTATAACCATTTTCGGTCTTCCCGGAACAGTAGTGATAGTAATAGATGTTATTATTTACGGATGGTTGTCCGGCTTTGAGTCAATCGGATTCAATATTATCGTTCTTTTGGTTATTATAGCCGTTGTTGCCGAATCAATAGACTTTGCACTCGGTGCAGCAACACCGGGACAATTCGGTATTTCGAAACAGGGCATTATCGCCGCCATAATCGGTGGTATCGGCGGCATTGCCGTATTGACGCCTTTTATGCTGGGACTCGGAACAATCACCGGTATGTTTCTTGGCGGCGCCTGCGGCTCACTTTGCGTCGATTATTTTCATGAACGAAGATTCAAACCCGCTTACAGAACCGGACACAAAGCATTTCTCGGGAAGATCTTCCGTGTTCTTATAA